>CAZSOG010000736.1:0-3696 GCA_964607555.1 uncultured Pirellulaceae bacterium
TAGCGAGAATTAGCGTCGATTAGTGTTCTTTTTCTTCTGGTCCGTGAACAGTTAGCGTCTCCCGAGCACCGGTCGCATCGTGGAGGCTCGACATGGCCGGGTCACGGAGTCGTGCCGCCGCGACATCCCGTGCCGCGAGGTCGGCGCGGCCGAGCGCGCGGTAAACAATGGCTCGATTGATCAGACACTGTGGCTTGTCGGGGGCGAGCGCGACACAAGCCGAGAAGGCGGCAAGCGCCGCTTCGAACCGGCGCAGCCGATAAGCACAGAGCCCCATATAGAAGTTCGGCCAGAACGACCGCGGATCCATCTCGACCGATCGTTGAAACTCGATCATCGCGTCTTCAAGATGGCCGGTTCGCATCTGGGATCGGCCCATCGCATAGTGTTCCCAACTGGTTCGTGCCATCAGAGTGATATCTTCTTTCCGGGACCGATCCGTTTGCTGATCCTCGTCCAACGCCATGGCGTAGACCCCGCGTTCATATTCCAGCACCACACTATGGCCCAACTCGTTTTCGGCCTGCGCCAGCACGCGCAAGGCATCACGCCGCGCCTGGTTCTTCGCGGTGCTTGCCGCCAAGCGAACACGTAAGTCCGCCATGAGAATCGCCAGGTCAAGCAGATCAACTCGAATTCGCTCATCGACCTGTTTACGCGCGGTGCCATGGGCCCCATGCGCGAATTTTCCACGTTGCTTCCATATTGCCTCACAACCAGCTTCCAGTTTTCTTGCTCTCCGCGCGGGAAGTCGTTGCGTGGCGTCAAGGAACCGCAATCGATCCACTACTTCATGCAATTGATTGGCCATGCGCGCCCGCTCCGCAATCTCCGCATGACTGCCATGCCCAATCGATACATGAGTATTCGACCGCGGCTGACTCCCGACCTTCGCCAAGCCATAGCCGAGCAGCAGGCAAACGCCGGCCAGAATCACGCTTAGGACTGGCCGGGACAAGCGAGCAGTGCCGGGTTTATTGGTGTTAAACCCCGCGCGATGTGGCCGGTCATGGCGCGTTGTTTCGATCAGCGTACGGCGCAAATCGTGGGCAAGCGAACCGGCGTCAGGCGGGCGTTTTTCAGGTTCATGAGCCAGACATTTACGCACGATTCGATCGACCGATCGCGGAATGGAGGGATTGAGTTTCCGCAGAGGTATTCTGGATAAATGACGCCGATCGACCGGTTGCGTGCCGACCAGTAGTTCGTACAGAAGCAAGCCAAGCGCGAAGATATCAGCGCGTCCGTCCATGGCCATCGGTGCCGGACGCCCGGCGCGAACCGCCTCCATGGCAAGTTCTTGTTCCGGCGCCATGTATCCGGGTGTGCCACCGATCCCGTCCAGTGGAACGGCGTTGGCGTGCTGCAATTCCCGGGCCAGATGGAAGTCAAGCAACATCGGTTGGCCGTCACCGGCCAGCAGTACATTCGACGGTTTCAAGTCCTGGTGCAACAGCCCCCGTCCGTGGGCGTACTGCAGGGCATCAGCGAGGCACGCACCGATCCAGCAGACCGCCTGCACATAGGTGGCGTGCGCAAGAAACTGAAGCGCGGGGCCATCGAACGGCAGCGTAACGGCCATCCGCGCATGCACGCGGTCCAGCAGCTCGACGAAGTCGCGTCCCGATCGGCGGGCGACAGGAACGTCGGCGAGCATCTCCACAATCCGGGCCAGACTCGCGCCGCCGAGGTAGGGCATGCACAATAGTCGCAGGTTCTGCTCCACGTGGTCTTGCGTCAGGTAGAGCGGAACAATCGAACTATGCTGCAAACGCGCTAGAGAGAGAGGTTCGCGCCCCTTGCATCGAGTTATCTTCACGACCACGGGACGATCCGACAACAGCGGTTGCGTTGCCAAGAAAACATATCCGTCAGCTCCACGTCCAAGTTCCTGTAGCAAATGAAACTCGCCGAATTGCTCACCGACCAGTGGATACCGGACGATCTCGTCGCTCGCTTGGACTAGCTCATGACAGTCCAACACGATCGCAAGCTTGGAACGCCATTGTGGAAATCGATCCAGAACCTCGGCCGGTGAAACGTCCACGCCGCGCTCTTGCTGGACGCAGAATTCCTCATAGATCAGCCGCACGGCGACTTCCGGTTCGTCCAGAACGGAGGGATGTTCAGCGAAGAACTGATCAACCGATGAAACTTCCCCCCGGCGCCAAGCCGCGGCGAACTGGTCGGCAAGCAGAGTCGCCGCATCCTTGGATCGAACGTCGTGAACGTCATTCATACGCTGTGCCACGCAAGGGGAATCGGAGCGAAACGGGCCGGATTGCGCGGCCATGCCGTCACCTCGGGATTTACCGCGACGAGAAAACAACGGATCAAAATCACGCTGCGGACCGCTCGACCGTCGTTTACGACTTCATCGTGGGGCCGCGGGCCGCCTGGTAGAGGATGCGCCGCACACTGCTCTTGTGGAGCTGCGTCCGCGCGGCAATTTCATCCAATGAAAACCCCTGCCGTTTCAGATCCAGGATTTGCCGGTGCGCCGGTGATGCCGTCGCCATCAACCGCTCCCACAACTCATCGGCTTGCGCCAACTGGCTGGGTCGGGCTTCGCCGGGAGACGCCATGGTTTCGAGACCACTCGGCGTGATCGGCTGCTCGTGGTCGAGCGCGGGCGCATGTTGGCGAACGCGGTCAACGAATCGATGGTGGGTTACTTTGACCAGAAAAGCACGCAAATGATCCACATCCTGAAACTTCCAACGTGCTTGGCGAAACCCGTCGAGAAGGTCTGCCCATACCGACTGGACAATGTCCATCGAATCGAATTTGGCCCGCATGCCGGCGGTCAGCTTACGGCGAACAACCATGCGAAGATAGGGTTCGTAAGCCAGAAACACTTGTTCGGCCGCATCGGTATCGCCGGCCGTCAGTTTCTGCAACAAATTCTCCAGCGATTCGCCGGTCATCGCCTATCCCTCACAGTTCGTCCAAACAGTTCAGGAAATAAACCGAAAACCTGCGTTTCCGTACCCGTTGTTGAAGCCAAAGCACGCCGCTGAGCACGTTGGGACCGCTGCAACGCGGTTTCCGCGGCCAACATCACCAACGCGACCGACGCTGCCCACGGTATGACCTCGGGTCGCGTCAACCAAGAAAGGTACCCGTCCCCAGGCGACTTTTCATCGGCCAAGAATCCCCGCAGTGCCAATTCGATGGGCGCGAGATCCTGTGGCAGAAGCTCGAGCGACACCAGGTCGTCGTGAGGACGAGAGGCCGTCGCGAAAGACGCAAATATCTGGTCACGGACGATCGTGGCGTCCGCTTGATCGACGCGCGCCGCGCGACGATATTCCTCGTGCACGCGGCGTTCTTCCACACCGACCGATTTGAAACGGGGTACGATAGATTGCCGTGTTAACAGGTCCCCATCACGATCCTGCCTTGGGGTATGACTTGGAGTACGCGCAATCTTCAAACCCGCGACATTCCCAGTTGCCGGTGCGATCCGATCGTCCGGATGCAGGTTGCTCAACACCGTTAAAGTCAGCCGATCTGGCCTTACCTTTTCAAGACTCCCCGTTGTAGTCAAGGTGGGACTATCCACTTCAACAGCGCGCCGACCTTCGTCTCCCTCGCCTTGATTGAGTGATCCGGTTTCCCGTATTCCTCCAGCGTCGGGTTCGCCGTTACCTGGCAATTTCGGCTTTCGGCTGTCAGGCTAATCGGAATTTGCAT
>CAZSOG010000737.1:0-3692 GCA_964607555.1 uncultured Pirellulaceae bacterium
TTCCACGGCCACCGATCTGGCGGATGCGCTGGCGCGCGCCGGTACGCCCTTCCGCTCCCCGGTCAAGCTCACGCTTCAGGACAAGGAAGTCGCCGCGCGCTTCACGTTGCCCGATGCCAAGGATGACGCACGCACGTACGTCATGCGTGAATTCCAGGGGGTGATGATCGACGACCAGCTGGTTTTAAAAATCGAGCCGCTGCGGTCGCCCGGGCCCGGCCCGGCGCTCTGCGGTATTGAGATTCAGCCGCAGGAGTGAGGCTGGTGTCGATCTTTGGCGGCGAGAATTTGATTTGCTTGCCGTGACGGCTGTCTGTACGCGTGTTAGAATGAAACGCTATCGCTGTTGCCAAGACGGCAGTGTGCAATCTAAATTCAATGGATAGGAGACGTTCAAGATGATGCGTGCATCACGGCGGCACGGGGCTGCGAATCAAATGCTCGTCTGGCTGTTGGTCAGTGCGATCGTGTTGGGAACGCTGGTGGCGCTGCTGGTATGGAAGCCGCGCCATCGCCCGAAGTCCGGTCAAGTAGACGAGTTGTTCGTGTATTGCGCGGCAGGCATGCGCTATCCAATGGACGAGATCGTGAAGCAATACGAGCAGGAGTACGGTGTGCACGTGGACCTTCAGTATGGCGGGTCGAACACACTATTGAGCCAGCTCCAGGTTTCCAAGACGGGAGATCTTTATTTGGCCGCCGATGACAGCTACATCAAAATGGCTCGACAAAAGGGACTGGCGGCCGAGGTCATTCCACTGGCAGTGATGCGGCCCGTGGTCGCATTGCGCAAAGACTCGAAGATCGAAATCGGATCCATGGAAGATCTGCTGACTCCGACACGGCGCATTGCCTGTGGCAATCCCGACGCGGCGGCCATCGGCCGTGTCGTGCGCCGGCTGCTCACCAAAACGGGCCATTGGGACGCGTTGCGGAAGCTGGTCACGGAAAAAGGCGTCTTCAAACCGACCGTGAATGACGTGGCGAATGACGTGAAGCTCGGCTCCGTCGACGCGGGCATTGTGTGGGATGCGACCGCCGCGCAGTATCCCGATCTTCGGATCGTGCGTTTGCCGGAATTGGACCAGGGCGTCTCGAACGTCGAAATCACGGTGCTCAATTCTTCCAAGGACCCCACGGCGGCGTTGCGTTTCGCGCGGTATGTAGGGGCCCGCGACAAAGGGCTGGTTGCCTTCAAGGAGAAAAAATTCCCGGTCGTGGATGGTGACGCATGGACGGAACACCCGGAGTTGACATTCTTCGCCGGATCGGTCAATCGCCGGGCACTCGCGCCCATCATCAAGGCATTTGAACAGCGTGAAGGCGCGACCGTTAATACGGTCTACAATGGGTGCGGTATTCTTACCGGGCAAATGAAAGCGATGAAGCGCGATCAGGCAAGTGGTTTTCCGGACACGTACATGGCATGTGACGTCTATTACATGAACACGGTTAAGGACTGGTTTGAGGACCGTGTCGAAGTCTCCGACACGGATATCGTCATCGCCGTTGTCAAAGGGAACCCGAAAGGCATCCATGGTCTGAACGATTTGCTCAAGCCGGGAATTCGCGTTGTCATCGGCCAACCGGATCAGTGCACCATCGGCGTCTTGACGCGACGTTTACTGGAAAGCGTGGGGGTTTACGACAAACTGATTAAGGGTAATGTCGTATCGCAAACGTCCAGCTCGGCGATGCTGGTTCCAGCCATCACGACGAACTCGGCCGATGCGGTGTTGGCCTATCGAACGGACACGCGCGCGGAGAAAGACAAAGTTGATGTAATCCCCGTCAAGTCTGATTTGGCCAAGGCGATTCAACCGTTCGGCGTCGCCAAATCGAGTCAGCACAAGTACCTGGGCCGCCGCCTGTTTGAAACGATCGCGCGGTCGCGCGATGCGTTCGAGTCGGTGGGGTTCCGCTGGCGACTGAGAGTGAAACCAGACATGAAAGTACGGCTTGATACCGAGAAAGACACGGAAACAGGTCCCGAGAAGGCAGCAGCCAGCAGCGCCAAGCGGGAGCCGGTGGCCAGCGGCGAGGGGACCGACGCGGCGGCCAAGAAAGCCACGGCGGGAGCAGGATCCAAACCAGCCGGCCCGGCAAGGAGTTCGTCGAAGCCCGGCGAAAAGAAAAAGGCACAAGCTACCAAGAACGACGGATCGGCGACGCCGAAAAAGACCGCGGCCGCGAAAAAGACGCCGCCGGAGACGGATGCGGGCAAGCAACCTCCGGCCAGCGCGACAAAGGACAAGGCACCAACCAAGTCGGCGTCACCACCCAAAGCGGCATCACCGGACACTGAATCCAAGAACTAGTAACGCCCACTTGAAGAATAAGAATCTATCACGAAACCCGGTTTCATGGATGCTCGATCGAATTCTTGGTCCGTCGCGAAAGCGAATTATCGCGTTGCGTGGGCACTTTCGTGACCGCCTCTCGGAACGGGTTCGACTTTGGATAATGACGACGAACGCCAAGAAATCGCCTGCCACGACCAAGGATCGGCCACACCGGGTCGCATCTGATGCCCCTTTCTATCTGATTCTGGGCACGATCGGGTCGGCCTATGTCCTGTTGATTGTTGGATTGCTGGTTGCGGACGTTGCCTACATGGTTCGCGGCGAATCGGAGCCGGCCGCTGTCAACCTGGTGTGGGCGCGCGCGCACCCAATGTTGGCGAAGCTGGTATCGAATCCGATCGGTGCCGCGTTGGCGAAACCCGAGATCCAGTACTCGATCAAACTCAGCCTGATTTCCTGCACGATCACGACGGTGCTGTCCTTGTGGGTCGCGGTGCCGATTGGATACCTGTTATCCCGGCACGAGTTTTTCGGCCGCAGTGCCGTGGACGCGATCCTCGATATTCCGATTGTGTTGCCACCCCTGGTGGTTGGTTTGAGCTTGCTGATCCTGTTTCAGTTTTTCCCGGTCAGCGTGCGTGCCGCCGTCGTGTATAAGGTGCCGGCGGTGATCTTGGCCCAGTTCATGGTGGCATGCGCGTTCGCCGTCCGTACAATGCGAGCGACGTTTGACCAAATCGACACGCGCCGCGAGGAAGTCGCGCTGACATTGGGATGCAGTCGCGCGCAGGCATTTGGTCGAGTAGTCCTTCCGGAGGCGGGGCGGGGCATGCTCACCGCGGCCACGTTGGCATGGGCGCGGGCGCTGGGCGAATTCGGACCGTTGCTGGTCTTCGCCGGCACCACGCGCAATAAGACCGAGGTCCTCTCGTCAACGATTTTCCTAGAGCTTAGTATTGGCGATTTAGAGGCGGCGGTCGCGGTCTCCATGATCATGGTCTTCGCGGCGGTCACCGTGTTGATCATTGCTCGATTATGGGGTACACGCAGTTTGTCGATCTGATGGTTAAGTGGCTGTTCCAAGACGGCCACTTGCGTGGAGTGTCGGTCCGCTGCGTCGACGGACGTGGACGCCCATCGTCCATGTTGATCGGCGGGTTTTGGGACATAAGAAATTCGGCCTGTACAACGAACTGATTTGGCAGCCTGGAGATCATGCCGACGTGATTCGTATTGATGACTTGACAATTCGTCGCGGCGATTTCTGTCTCGCCCATGTTGACCTCCAAGTACCGACCGGTGCCTACGCCGCGTTGATGGGGAAGACGGGCTGTGGCAAGACGACATTGCTGGAAGCGGTTGCTGGACTCAAACCAATCTCCAGTGGAC
>CAZSOG010000738.1:0-3690 GCA_964607555.1 uncultured Pirellulaceae bacterium
GCGGATGGCACGGATCGATCTTCGCAACCACCGCAAGCTGGCGGTCATCGACGGCCGCGTCGCCTACGCCGGCTCGCAGAACATCGTGAACGCCAATTACGGACACAAGGACCTCGCATGGCATGATTTGATGGCACGCCTGACCGGTCCGGTGACGATCGAATTGCAGATGATTTTCGCGGCCGACTGGTATCAGGAATCCGACGAGATGCTCACGGGTCCCGAGATATTCGTCGCGCCGGACGTGACCGGTCGCGTACCTGCGCAGACGTTGCCTAGTGGGCCCTCGTTTGCCGTGGAGAACTACCAGCGGCTGGTCGTTTCAGCCATCCACCACGCCCAGGACCGCGTTATCATCACGACGCCCTATTTCGTTCCGGACGAACCGTTGCTTCAGGCCATCCAGATCGCGGTGTGGCGCGGGGTGCAAGTCGATTTGATCGTACCGCGACGCTGCGACCAGGTGATCGTGGGCGCGGCGGCACGCGCCTACTACCAAGACGTACTGGAAGCGGGAGCCCAGGTCCATTTACATACTCGAGGGCTGCTGCATTCGAAGACCATGACGGTTGATGACTCGATCGCGCTACTCGGCTCGAGCAATTTCGACGTGCGGTCATTTGCGATCAATTTCGAACTGAATATGCTGTTATACGGAAAGGATGTCACCGAACGTCTGCGTGGCATTCAACTTGACTATCTCGCGGACGCGGAGCATCTGGATGCTGGCCAATGGGGCCAGCGATCAGCGTTTCGACGCACGCTGGATAACATGGCGCGTCTGATGAGCCCCTTATTGTGAAGACGATGACTACACTCGATACAATTTGCCGATTTCTGGGTGCATTCGCACCGTTGGAGCTGGCCGAAGATTGGGACAATGTCGGCCTGTTGGTCGGAGACCGGGCCGCGGAAGTGCAGCGTGTAATGACCTGTTTGACGGTCACGCCGGGCAGTGCGGGGGAAGCGATCGACCGGAGCGCGGACCTGATCATCACGCATCATCCGCTTCCATTCCATCCGGTGAAGCGGTTGACGACCGACACGACCGCGGGCCGGTTATTGTGGGAGTTGATCGGTCGCCGCATCGCCATTTACAGCCCGCATACATCGTTCGATTCGGCCACCGAGGGCATCAACCAGCAACTTGCCTGCGGGCTCGAACTCGACTCGATCGCGCCACTTGTTCCGCTGGAGCGTGCGGGGCTGAATGGCGGATCAGGACGATTCGGCCAGCTCGCGCAGCCGGTGCCACTCCGGGAGCTGGCCCAGCGCCTGGCCGCTTTTCTACACATTGACCATTTGCAGGTGGTCGGCTCCCTGGACCACGCCTTGCGGCGGGTCGGCATCGCCTGCGGCGCGGCGGGTTCGTTTCTGGAGGCCGCTCGAGACGCCCAGTGCGACGCGCTGGTGGTTGGAGAAACGAATCTCCACACGTATCTCGAGGCGGAGGCAAATGGAATCGCCTTGTTGCTGCCGGGTCACTATGCCAGTGAGCGGTTCGCGGTGGCACAACTCGCCGCGACACTCGGCGCGGCACAGAAGGGGCTCACGGTCTGGCCGAGCGCGCGGGAGACTGATCCGGTGCAGTGGCTTTCCTGGCACGCTTGATCATCGTCACTTCGTTCCCGGCGTCATTGAACTCGACGACGTCCATGAAGGTGCGCATCAGCAGGAGGCCCCGTCCACATGCCCTTTCGAGATTCTCGGGATCCGTTGGATCCGGCAGGCCGGACGGACTGAATCCAGGGCCTTCATCGCGCACCACGAACCGTGCCTCGGCACGGGTTAATGCGGCTTCCACACGCACATGTCGCTCGCAATACGGAGCGCAGTTACAACGGTGTTCGACCAATCGACGGTACGCTTGCGTGTCGCCGGTGCGCACGTCGGAGCCAATTTCCAAGTTGCCGTGGAACAGGGCATTGTTGATTGCCTCTTCCAACGCCACGCAGACACGGATTTCATCCGATTCATCGCAGATCCCAAGCAACCGCATGGTTTGATGCAAGTGGTTCACCAGAGGTGGAATCACGCATGGGTCGGCGCGTAGCATGAATGCCAGTTCATTACGTTCCAGGCAGTCCATCAATTGGGCCTCGCAACGCTGCCGCGTCGCCGCCTCGAGAACGTTGCGAACGGTCTCCGCCAACAGATGGTTCAGCATTCGTTTCGGCACGTAACTTGCTGCCCCCGCCTGCAGTGCCTGGACCGCGATCTGTTCGCTGCCCCGCCCCGTCATGAGAATCACTGGAATCAAAGGGTATCGGGCGACGATCGCCGCGACAAGTTCCAAGCCGTTCATCTCGGGCATCATCAGATCGGTTAGAACCAAATCGACTGGTTGCCGCGCGATGCGCTCGAGCGCGTCCCTGCCATTCGTGGCATATTCGATCACGACATCGAGAGACGCGCACAGGATCCCACCTACCAGTTTGCGGTCGACATCGGAATCATCGACTACCAACACGTTGGGCATGTTTGGCTGTCCGTTGTTTGTCCCTGAGAATCGACGAGGTGAAGGTTGAGAAGGAGAAGCGCGATGCGGGAGTTCCGGAGGCCGTTCGAATCATGGGTGCCGCTTGATCATCGTGACTTCATTCCCACGCTCATTGTAATTGACTTCGTCCATGAACGCACGCATCAATACAATCCCACGCCCCGTATCGGGACTCAACGCGCTCAAGTCGCCCGGAGCCGGCAGGTTGCCCGCATCAAAACCGGGGCCATCATCACGAATGACAAAAACAGCCTGCTCCGGGTCCAGTTTAATCTTGAGATGTATCCGGCGCGTCGCGTAGGGTTCCGCTTGGCGACGCTCGGAGGCTATCGGAATCTCACGACCAGCCTCGATTTCATCGCGGACGTCGCGCGTTTGTTCAAAGTCGATTTCCAGGTTGCCACGATAGAGCGCGTTCAACAGAGCCTCTTTAAGCGCCATGCCCACGCGAAACCGGCCGGTTTCGTCACAGAGCCGCATACCATGCACGAAGTTTTGAAACAGGTCGATCAGAGGATCAAACAACGCGGCATCATTCTCCAATGTCATCTCGAACTCGCTCCGGTCGATGCTGCCGATCAGACGCTCGTAGCTCCGCTGGGCATGGGCGATGGCAAGCACTTCTTCGACCGTGTCGACCAGTTTTTCGGACAAGTGTACCTTTGGCACGTAACTGGCGGCACCTTCCTCGAGTGCTTGGACCGCGAGCGCCTCACTCCCTTGCGCGGTGATCAAGATGACCGGCACGCCACTGAAGTGCACGCGCGTTGCCGTCACCAATTCGAGACCATTCTTCACGGGCATGTTGATATCCGTGACGACGATATCAGGGCGAGAGCGCTCCATCTTCCGCAGCGCGTCCATGCCGTCCTCCGCGTATTCCACCTCGAATTCGGGGTGCCGTTCCAACAACCCGCCGACCATGCGACGGTCCGTTGCCGAGTCGTCTACAACCAAAATGCTAGTCATCCCGTTCACCTGCTGGGCAATTGCCCTCTGGGAGGAGTCGACACACAGGTCTCTCGACCCTCGATCCAAAAAGCCCTCAAATGTGCCAAATGCGGATCTCGCCCACACGACCGTCTGCCGCGCTCCGTCACCGCTTGCGGCGCGCAAATCGAGAAGACCGAAACCGGGCGGACCGGTTCAAACAAATGAGGCACGTTCCACGCCGAAAGTCCAATTTACCA
>CAZSOG010000739.1:0-3683 GCA_964607555.1 uncultured Pirellulaceae bacterium
AAAACGCTAACTCGTTGTAGAGAGTTTTGTTGCGCATCGAGCCGATGCGTGGTGCAGCGGATTGCGATTCTCTTTGTGTAACGCCTTCAGCGTAAGGAGATGGCGTGGGACGCGTACCCAGTCGCAATTCGGCGGACACGCATCGCCCCAGAGATCTCACAAATCTCTGGATCCGCCGCGGCTCAACCGTTACCAATGCGCAACAAACCCGCCACAACCCAGTACGTCCGACTTGCCCGTTTTCCGAGGCTTTATACGCGCGTTTTGGGTTGCGGGCGCGGCCCGCGTTATGAGTTCCGCGGCGAAGCGCGTTTGGGCCGTGCCATCAACGGAGGCCGTGTTTGGCCAGTTTGTCGCGGAATGTCGATGGCTTCATGCCCAGCTGCTCGGCCGCGGCCGTCTTGTTGCCACCGCTCGTCTGCAGCGCGTCGACTAATAGCTGTTTCTCGGCGTGCTCCATCGCCGCCTTGAATCCACCGCCCGCCTGCCGGACGCGCGACGCGCGGTTAGCATCCGCGGCAGCCTCGTTCAACAGGTCCGATTCGAGTAACTCAGCTGAAATCAACCCCGCGCCAACAAGCCAAGCCCTCTCCAGCGTATGATACAGCTCGCGAATGTTTCCCGGCCAGTCGTGCTGGCACAACAGGTCCATGGCCGCCGGCTCCACCTCATGCGGCTCGTCCGGCGCGATCCGCTGCAGCAGGTGGGTCGTGAGCGTGGGAATGTCATCACGCCGCGCGCGTAACGGCGGGACGCGCAAGCGCAGTACATCGAGCCGATAATAGAGATCTTGCCGAAACGTCCCGTCGCCAACCTTATCCAATAAATTGAGTTTGGTTGATGCGATCACGCGAACGTTGGCTTTGATCGAGTCGGTGCCGCCGACCCGCTCAAAAACTTTCTCCTCGATCACGCGTAACAATTTGGTCTGCTGGGGCAATGAAATATCATCGACGTCATCGAGGTAAATGGTCCCCCCATCAGCCAACTCGAAGCGTCCGAGCCGTGGTTGGCCGGCGCCGGTAAACGCGCCCTGCTCGTGGCCGTACAGTTCGCTCTCGATCAGCGCCGGAGCCAGAAGCGTGCAGCCAACTTTGACAAACGGCCCACTGGCACGATGCGAGCAACCGTGAATGACCGACGCGATCAGATCCTTGCCGACCCCCGTTTCGCCGTGAATCAGGACGTTGGCATCAGCTCGGGCGGCAATGCGAATCATCCGTTTTACCCGCCGGATCGCCTCCGATTGACCAATAATGCACTGATCGATTTCGATACTGGCAGCGCGCGCCGCGGGAGACGCGTGGCCAGTGGCCCGTTCATGCTCGATTTCATGGAGCAGCTGGCGCAGTTGTTCCGCTGGAATCGGTATCTTCACGAAATCGTGGGCGCCCAGCTTTACCGCTTTGACCGCTAATGGGATCGAGCCGTTGGAGGTCATCATGACCACGTGTGCCTCCGGCTGCAGGCCCTGTTTGATCCGTCGAAGCAACTCGATGCCGTCAATCGCCGAACTCGTTGCATCGGCGAAAATCACGTCGTACAGCGTGCGCTGGAGGGAATCGATCGCCTGCTTGCCGTCGGCCGCCGTGTCGATCTGGTGGCCGTGCGCAACGAGCTTGCTAGCGAGGTTCGCCCGTTTGACTTTCTCATGATCGATAACGAGGATCTTCATGTCGCGCTACGGAATCTGTTCCACCGTCGGACCTTATGTCGTGAACCGTACGTCGTGGACGATACGTTCCGAGAACCATGCGAACCAAATGCCCGATCAACTCCCGCGGCATACCAAGTCATCGTGGCACGAATGCCGGTCCGTGCGGCGACGATAATCGCGCGGGTTCCACAGTTCGGAAAGCAACGTGCCGCCCCCCGCCACGAGTGACACCGCCCCCCAAATAGGAGCACCGCCCTCGACCTAGCCCGAATTATCCATGAGCGATCTGCTGCGGAGCCGCAATTCGGCCATCTGCCGCGTCAAAGGACAATTCGTCCGTGCTCACGTATTAACAATATGCTCCGCAGACGAATTGCCCTTTTCCTTGCATCTGTCTCGACTTGCGGCCCCTCGCGACGAACTTCATGAATAATCCGGGCTGGGACTACAGCGCGCGGCCGTCCTCAATTATGTTGGACCCATCTGTTTTTTCCAAGTGCGGTGGGTCGCGGTTACTCGGTTCGGACGAAGCAAATTGTTTTTTTTCGCAAAATTGGGCGTGCGCATATTGCGGCCCCCCATGCGACCGGGTATCACTGAACGGGACTCCCGCTATCGATAGGCAATGTGCGGCCGCCGCAAATGACGGACATTGTGCGCACCCGGCTTCCGACTCGTAAAGAAATCACACGATCATGGCAACAACAGAATCTCAATCCACGCACACCTCGGAAATGGAATCGCGTTATCAGCAGCGGCTGAGCCGTTATGTCACGGCGATGCGGAACGAGAAACCGGACCAGATTCCGATCCGCCCTTTTGTCGCCGAGTTCACGGGAACCTACGCCGGCTACAACTGCCAGCAACTCGCACATGACTACAATTTAGCGTTCGAGGCGGCATGCCGGTGCGCCGCGGATTTCGATTGGGACGCCGTCGTCGCCAACATGGTCTATGTCTGGACCGGGTTGGCTCAAGTCATCGGTTTGAAGTATTACGGAATTCCCGGGGTCGATGTGCCGGTCGATCGAGGGTTCCAGTATCGGGAACCACCGGAAGATCAGGCGTTCATGCGACCGGACGAATACGATCAACTGATCGAGGACCCGACCGGTTACCTGCTGAATGTCTGGCTCCCGCGCGTGGCCGCGCCGGTACAGCGTCCGGGAGACCCCGTCACCTTGGATCATAACCTGTCATTCCTCAAAGGTGGCATGGCGATGCTCCAGTATTTTTCCGCCTTTCCGAATCAGATCGATCGCTTGCGACGGGAAAGCGGGACCGTGTCCGCCATCGCCGGTATTTTCAAGGCCCCGATGGATATCATCGCCGACAAACTGCGTGGCTACTACGGCTTGGTTGATGACCTGCTCGAACGACCGGACAAGGTGCGTGCCGCCTGCGAGTCGCTCATGCCCTACCTGTACAACGTCGCGACCACGACCGCCGATCCGGACAAGAACGTGCCGATTGGCTACTGGATGCATCGAGGTTGCGTTCCGTTCGTCCAACCGGAGCATTTCAACGAAATCTACTGGCCGACGGTCAAGCCGATCATTGAAGAACTCTGGGCGGACGGCCACCAGACCCTTTTCTACGCCGAGGGCAGCTGGGACTATCACCTCGAGCGATTCACGGAACTGCCGGACTTGAGCATCGTGTACCATGTCGATCAAGGAGACATATTCAAGGTGCATGAGGTTCTGGGCGATAAGTTCTGTTTGAGCGGTGGCATACCCAACTATTTATTGGCGTTTCGATCGCCCGACGAAGTTCGCGCTCAGTGCAGGAAAGTGATTGACGGGGTCGCGCGGGACGGTGGCTATATCATGGACGCGAGCGCCATAGTTCAAAACGACGCCACGGTTGAGAATATCCGTGCGATGACTGACATCACGCGTGAATACGGTGTGTATTCGGACGGCCACAGCAGCCCGGAGCCGCCGGTGAGCAAATCGTCCTTCGAGCGTGACGCCCCGAGCCGGGCGGCACGCATGCCCTCCCCACCAGCCGGCGCGATGCCGCC
>CAZSOG010000740.1:0-3683 GCA_964607555.1 uncultured Pirellulaceae bacterium
GCAGATGGCCGAATTGCGGCGCCGCAGCAGATCGCTCATGAATAATCCGGGTTAGTGCAAAATCACTGGCTCCACCCAGACAAGACCAGCTCGGTGGGGGCCGGATGCCGACAAGCCAAGCATTGACAAACCAACAATTAAGAAAAGTGGCACTGTCCAATTAATATCAATATTAATAAATGTTATGTTTCAGCGGCAGTCTTGAGTTCGAATCGGGTCACAATGGTTCGCGAATCGAGCGAGTGTTCATCGCCGACCCGCGCAGCCACTTCGGTCATGCTTTCGCCCCGGGGGTATTTCGAAGGGCTTGGAAGTGTGATTAAATGCAAAGACCGTGATCGCGCGGCCGTTTTGATGATCGAGAATCGCCAAGACGGTCTGCTGCCCGTGGACTCGAAACAGCTAACTCTTTTCTCCGTAACAACTTTACAAGAAGGTGCATCATGCAGGCCCGGCCCCGCCTGCGGCGGGTGGCGACTACCGACATGCCGGATTGGCATGATGTCGTGCCGGCTTTTGTGGCGAGTTTCTCATGACCGCGTCGAGCATACGAATTCGAGCACCGAGTCGCCTGCACTTCGGCCTGCTCTCGTTTGGGGGACCGGGCCGGCAGTTTGGTGGGGTTGGCGTCATGATACGGCAGCCCGCGCTCGAACTTGTCATTCGGCCGCGCATGGGGCCGCCGATGCACATGTCGAATCCCGCGCGGATGGCGGCCACGGTGGCGCGATGGGTCAAGTATCGGCGACGCGACCGAGCCCCGGCGTGTGCGATCGAGATCGAGGCGTCGCCGCCGCCCCATGTGGGGCTCGGTAGCGGTACGCAGCTCGCGCTCGCCCTCGCCGCGGGGCTGGACGCATTTTGCAACGGACCCGAGTTGAATCCGATCGAATTGGCCGTGGCAACGGGGCGCGGTCGGCGGTCGGCCGTCGGAACGTATGGGTTCGTCATGGGCGGAATGATTGTTGAACGTGGTAGGCAGTCGGACGAGCGGCTCGCGCCGCTTGAGTGCCGCATGCCGCTCCCAAGACAATGGCGTTTTCTGTTGGTCCGCCCAACGCACCGCCGCGGGCTGTCCGGCGCAGCTGAGCAAACGACATTTCAGTCGCTGCCGGCAGTCAGCACGGCAACTCGAGAAATACTGATCCGGCTGGTGCGCGAGCGAATCATCCCCGCGGTGAAAACGCACGATTTTCTCGGCTTCGCGGACGCGGTGCACGAATACGGTCGCCAGGCGGGCAATTGCTTCGCATCCTGCCAAGGTGGCCCCTACAATGGACCCGAGTTGACCGCATTGGTCGAGCAGATGCGTCGACTCGGGCTGCGCGGGGTCGGTCAGAGTTCCTGGGGGCCGACATTGTTCGCGTTGGCACGCAGTGAAGAGGAGGCACGCAGCGCACGGGATGCGTTGCGCGCGGAAAACGATCCGGAGAAAATACATGTCGACATCAGTGCCCCGGATGATACCGGGGCGCGCATCGAACGTATCGAAACGAGAAACGAAACACGGGACCCGTGAGATTCCAAGACGCGTGCCTTGCTTTGGGGGCATGCAGGGTCCTACCGCACGGATACCACTCAATGCAGCCGTATTTCTTACACCGTAAACGGTCCAAGGAGCATTCGCATGTTACAGCTTGGAGTAAATATCGATCACGTGGCCACGGTCCGGCAGGCGCGCAAGACGTACGAGCCGGATCCGGTATGGGCGGCATCCTTGGCGCAGTTGGGTGGCGCCGACGGTATTACAATCCACTTACGCGAAGATCGCCGTCACATCCAGGATCGGGATCTTCGTCTTTTGCGCGAAACCGTTTCGGTGAAGCTCAATCTGGAGCTCGCGTCCGTGGCTGAGATCGTCGCGATTGCTTGCGAGGTGCAGCCGGACCAGGCCACGCTGGTCCCGGAACGACGCGAAGAAGTGACGACCGAAGGGGGGCTGGATGTCGTTGCCAATCGCGACGGAATCGGGCGCGCGATTGACCGGCTCAAGGAGGCGGGCATTTCGGTCAGCTTGTTCTTGGATCCTGATCTCGAGCAGATCGATGCTGCCCACGCGCTCGGCGCGGACGCGGTGGAACTGCATACCGGTCAGTATGCGCTGACGCGCGGCGCGCGGCGGCACGAGGAACTCAAGAAGCTCGCCATCGCCGGACAACATATTCGGAATCACGCGCTGACACTGCATGCGGGGCACGGACTGACCTACACGAATGTGCAGCCGGTCGCGGCGCTGGCCGGCATGCACGAGCTCAATATTGGCCACAGCATAATTGCCCGTGCGATCATGGTGGGGTTGCGCGACGCCGTGCGCGAAATGAAGGATCTAATGATCCAGGTCGATTTGCAGGGCGGTCGCGGCGCCGACAGTTGAGCCTGCACCCCCGCTGGCGGGCGCTGCATGGATCGCATACGATATTGCCTGCCGAGCTTGTCTTGCCTACGCCGTATGTCCCAGAATAGTGAGTTAGTCATGGCACGAAAAGGATCCGATTTCGCGGGCGTCTCCGTCGCGATGATTACCCCTCTGCGCGACGGCCAGCTGGATATGGAAAGACTGCGCGCCCACGTTGACTTCCAGGTGGAAGCCGGTACCACTTGCATCTGCCCCGTCGGGACGACCGGCGAATCGCCGACGCTGTCGCACGCGGAGCACGAGCGAGTCATCTCCGAAATGGTCCAGGCGGCTGCCGGTCGCGTCAAAGTGATGGCCGGTACCGGGTCCAACAGCACGGCCGAAGCGTTGCGTCTGACGCGTTGGGCGGCCAAGGAAGGGGCCGATGCCGCGCTGTTGGTCGCCCCCTATTACAACAAGCCGACACAGAATGGAATCTACCAGCATTATCGAGCGATCGCGGAAGACGTCGATCTGCCGCTCTGTATCTACAATATCCCGGGCCGTACCGGCAAAAATATCGAGCCGGAGACAATCGCGCGTCTGGCCGAGTTTGATCGCATCACCATGGTCAAGGAGGCCACAGGCTCCCTGGATCAAGCGTCGCAGATACTTGCCACGACGAACCTGACCGTCCTGAGCGGTGACGATAGCTTGACACTTCCACTGCTTGCCGTCGGCGCGGAGGGTGTGATCTCGGTGGTCGGCAATATCGTGCCTCAGGATATGATGCAGATGGTCAACGCCTTGGCCCATGGCAATATCAGCGAGGCCAGGAAATGGCATCATCGTTTGTTTCCCCTTTGTCGTGATATGCTTGGATTGGCAACCAATCCGATTCCGATCAAGGCCGCCATGAAAATCCTCGGCCGAGATACGGGCGAACTGCGTCTGCCGATGACGCCGTTGGACGAGCGTGGTGAATCCGCGCTGCGCACGACGCTGGTCAACTACGGATTGCTGGGCTAGACGCGGATTATTCATGAGCGATCTGCCGCGTCAAAGGACAATGCGACCGTGCGCGCGTATTAACAATATGGTAACCGTTCACGACCCCGAAGGCTGAAAACCGCGGATAAACGCAAATGAACGCGGATAACGCTACTAACGGTGTTTTTTGCGAAGTTGCCGAAGCAACCATTGTCACGTCAGATACGAAGCCTGAAAAATGCTCTTTCCCGTGTATATCGAGGAACCTTAGTTGGACAGCGCCACTTTTTTTCGCTATTGGTGTGTCAATGCTTGGCTTGTCGGTATCCCCGCCCCCACCCAGCTGGTCTGGGTGGAG
>CAZSOG010000741.1:0-3679 GCA_964607555.1 uncultured Pirellulaceae bacterium
GAGATCTGGCGCGACACCGAGGGCCAAGTGGACACGCTGGTCGCCGGGGTCGGCACGGGGGGCACGATCACGGGTATTTCCGAGGTCTTGAAGGCGCGCAACCCAAACGTCAAATCGATCGCGGTGGAACCGGCGACGAGTCCCGTGATCACGCAGGCCAAGGCCGGCCAACCGCTCAAGCCAGGCAAACATACGATTCAGGGCATCGGCGCCGGCTTTATCCCCCAGGTCCTGAATATCGACATTATCGACGAAGTCGTGCAGGTGCGCGATGAGGATGCGGCCGAAATGGCGCGTCAGCTGGCCAAGAAAGAGGGCTTGTTCTGCGGTATCAGCGGCGGTGCCGCCGCGTGGGCCGCTATCCAGGTCGCCCAGCGCGGTGACAACGACGGCAAGTTGATCGTTGTCATTCTCCCCGACTTGGGCGAACGGTACCTGTCCACGACGCTCTATCCCGAGTGACAAATGTTCCGATTTTGTCGCTACCCTTATTCTAAATCCAGCGATTGTACGGTTTGCGATAGCGCCGTCATTGGGCCGTCCCGCGGCCCCCCATCGGATCCTTGTTTTTCACACTCTTCGCGGCGCAAACTATTCTATATTATAGCGATCACCCTGCAGGGTGACCGATGTGGTCGGAACGTCGGGCAGCGTTCCGAACACGTCGCCGGTAAGTCAATCGAATGTCCCATTGTGCGTGCCAACGGTCGGAGCAGCCAACATGAACCGATCCCCACACGCATTCGACACCGACTTTGGAAACGTGATGTCTCGCAGCGCTGCCCCAGTCTGGTTTGCCATCTCACTGGCACTTCTCTCAATACCCCTGCTCGCCGCATCGCCAGGACCGAGTGAACACCCGGTCGCTCACGGCGCGGACGCACAGCGACACCAGGTTACGACCACATCGGATCTCACGGCTCCGGGAGTGGCGTGGCGCGAATGGCTCACGCCGACGGCATGGTTGTTCTCGGTCGTGAATCTCGGCCTGCTCGTAGCGCTGTTGGGCAAGCAGCGAAAGCGCGGCGCGCCACAACAAGACGACCTGGATAAACATGTCCGCAACGTGCTGGACGCAATGGCTGCTGGACTCGTCACGGTCGACGCGCATGAACACATCATGCTGGCCAACGCATCGTTCGCGGCGTTCGTCGGCAAATCTCCCGAGGAGCTCCTGGGGACGAAATTGTCCGAGTTGCCGTGGACAATTGAAGGCCAAGACGCCGGCGATCCAATGCCCTGGCAGTGCACGATTCAAGATGGGAGTCGTGTCACCGGCATCATGGCGCGACTCGAAAGCGGGCCAGGCGCAAACGCCACGTTCACGGTCAGATGCTCACCAGTGAATGAGGCAACGCCCAACGCACGTAGCGTGCTCGTCTGCGTCGAGGACGTGACGCATCTGGAGAAGGAAAAGGAAGAACTGAACGAAGCGATGACGATGGTCGAGACGTGGCGTGCGGCGATGCGCCAGCACAGCGAGCAACTGCAACGCATGGCCACGGAAGATCCGCTGACCGGATGCCTGAACCGCCGCTCGTTCTTCGAAACACTCGATAGACATTGGCAGCTGACGCTGAGGAACAACGCACCCTTGAGCTGTTTGATGCTCGATATCGACTTCTTCAAGTTGGTCAATGATCGGCATGGACACGCGATGGGGGACCTGGTCCTGGAAAAAGTGGCCGATGCGATTTGCGCCGCCACGGACGCCGACGCCGCCGTCTGCCGATACGGGGGAGAAGAATTCTGCATTCTCCTGCCAGATGCCGACATCAATTCAGCAGCCGACCAGGCCGAACGTGTACGTGCCGCCGTCGAAGGGATGCTCCTCGGCGACTTACAGGTTACGGTTAGCCTCGGCGTCGCAAGTCGCATATTCGGGGCGGGGAGTCCGCAAGGGCTCATCGAACAGGCTGACAAGTGTCTGTATGCCGCCAAACGCAACGGCCGTAACCAGGTCGTGCGTTGGGACAAGGTGCCCGACACGACCGTCGCGACGGTCGTCGAACACGATACCCATCGCCCGCCGCCGCGGACCTCCAAGGAGGACACGCTGGATGTCGAAGTGCCCTTCCACGCGGTCTCCGCGCTGATGGCCGCGATGCAGTATCGCGATCGCCAGACGGCCGAACATAGCCGAAGGGTCGCCGATCTCTGCGTGCTGATCGCCAGTGACGTGCTCCCGGTACGCGAATGTTATATCCTCGAAACGGCCGCGTTGCTCCATGATATCGGCAAACTCGGTATCCCCGATTCGATTCTCTTTAAACCCGCGTCGCTGACGCCGGAAGAACGGAAGACCATAGAGACCCACGTCCGTTTCGGCGTCGAAATCGTCGCCTCGACGTTCTCATGCCCGCTGTTGATCAATATCATCAAGCACCACCATACTTGGATGACGGGACAGCACCCCCAGATCGACGAAGACGACACGGATGCGGAGCCGGTACCGTGGGGCGCCCGCGTGTTGTCCGTCGCTGAAGCGTACGATGCCATGAGTCAGGAGACAGTGTATCACGAACCACTCTCCGAGGAGGAAGCGATCGCGGAACTGCGGCGCTGCGCGGGCACGCAATTCGACGGCGAGCTCGTGGAACGGTTGATCGCGGTTCTCGAGGCCTCGCGCCGTGGCGCGCACCGCAACAGCGCTCCCCCCTCACCAACCGACATCGTGATAAGCGGGCGAGATCTCAGTGGCTTTGGCGATTCCTTCTTCTCGGCGAATCGAGAATAAGCACCGCGGTGACGGACCCGGTCACCACCCACCGCGACGTGCTCCGCCGGCCGATCGAAAATCGGCAAGGGGCGACCTGGCATGCGTCAGGGTCCAGTGCGCGGCGAAATAAGCTCCACTTCAACTGCGTCACGCACGGTCGCTCTCTTCTCAAGATGGCCGACCAGCCACAAGCGTCAAGGGGACGTGGCCGGCGCGGCGCTCAGCAACTCTTCGACACGTGGTTCTAGCTGCGCCAGCGGCTCAACGGCTGCCGAGGCATCCGCCACGCCACTGAATTGATAACGCAACTTGCCGTCACGATCGTACAGTTTGTAGTAAGGAAGCGCGCTATCGATTTTGAACTGGTCCGTTGACGCGGTGCTCGCGCCCCACTTGCTCAGCAGGTTATCGACATTCGCGTCAACCGATTTGAGGACGGCCATGGCGGCCTCACGATTCGACGCGTCGTCCATGCAAAGGGTCACGATGGTCAGCCCGCGATCGGCATGCGTACGTCCAAGATGGAGGATTTTCGGCAGCTTCTGTCTACATGGAACACACCAGGTGGCCCAAAAGTCGACCAGAATAACGTCGCCTCGATGCCTCGCCAGAACCTGCCGATAGGTTTCCAAGTCCGCGTCAACCAACACAATGTCCTTTCTCATATCCGCGTCGCCAGCGGAAACCGACTCGCTATCCGACACCGAACTTGGCGCACCGGCAGCGGTTCCATCGGTCGTACCATTCGACCCGCCCGACGGCTTGCGACACCCGCTCGCCAGTAGCAGGCCGCCGATGACCACCATCCCCCAGCCCGTCCAACTTATGCTTCGCATACCAATCATCGCTCCTGGAAAACGCCCGTGCCGGAGACTTTCGACTGAATTGAAGGGATCGTTGTCAAAACGAACGACAACGATATTAACGCGATCTTCCAGTATCTCATCGTCTTGTCTCTTT
>CAZSOG010000742.1:0-3679 GCA_964607555.1 uncultured Pirellulaceae bacterium
GTAGTGACTTGTGCCATTCGTGACAGACAAAGTGGCGCTGTGCATGTAGGGTTTGTCGGGTAAGGTCTCGGGAAAAACATGCGCGCACCGTGCGCGCATCCTATGGCCTAAGAATCTAACCAGCCATTCATGTCCGAAGGCCGTAAGCGGCTAACTTTTCAACACCTCGGTCGGCTTTACAAACGGCAGTTATTGATGGGCGTTTCGAGAATGGCGGAGGCGCCAAGTTGCTCGAGTTGCTCCATGACTTCAATCACCGTTTTGCGTGGGACCATCGCCCGCACGGCGCACCAGGTGGGATCTTCCAGGGCATTAATGGTTGGCGAGTTGAAGCCCGGCGTGATTTTCTCGGCTTCGCCAAGCTTGGCACGCGGGATATTGTATTCCAGCAACGAGTAGCTGCGTGCGATCACGACCCCCTCGAGTCGCCGGACGATGCGATCGGCGACAGCGGCATCGCGCGGGCATTCGTTCTGGATCAGAACGGTCTCGTAACGACCGATTTCATCCAGAACACGCAGGCGATTCGCCGCCAGCGTGCTGCCCGTCTCGACCAGATCGACAATCGCGTCCGCGACGCCCAGCGTCACCATGATCTCAACCGATCCGGAGAGTGGCACCAGATGCACGTTCCGCACATGCTGCCCAAGGTACTCCTGCGTGATCCGTGGGAAGCTGGTCGCGATTCGGTGCCCTTCCAAATCGGCTATGGTACCGACATCGCTCACGTCCGGGACGCAAAGGGCCAGGCGGCAGCGGCCGACCCCGAGCGCCAAGCGCATGACCAGAGTCGTGCCCGACTCGGCCACCAGGTCGCTGCCGGTGATACCCATGTCGATCGCCCCTTCGGCACACAGCACGGGGATATCGTCCGTGCGTAGAAAGGTCACGTCGACCGGCAATTCGCCGACGCGCGCGAACAAACTGCGGGGCTGGCGGCGAAAACTGAGTCCTGCCTGTTTCAGCAAATCGGCGGCCTGGTCGGCCAATCGGCCTTTGCTCGGTAGCCCGATACGCAAATTGTCGGTATTATTCTGCATGACGCGAGTCCTTTTCGTCGAGCCCGGAAATGCCGGATCGTCGCGCAAGCTCTTGCTCGACCTCGGTCAACCGGATGCCGTGGAACCCCAACAAGACGAAGACATGGTACAGTAAGTCGGCCACTTCGCGGACCGTATGGTGGTGTCCGTCGGGACCCGTTTCCTGGGCCGCGTCGACGACTTCATGGGCTTCTTCCAGGATCTTCGCGCCGATCTTGTCGAGACCGCCGGCAAACAAGGTCGTCGTGTAGGATCGTTCGGGAGGGTTGGTTTTGCGGTCTTCGATAACCCGCATCAATTCATGCAAGATTTGGCTGGTCGAGTCGGTCACAGTATATTCCAAGTTTCTGGGTTCGAGGCGGTTCCGGGCGAAAAAAACGGCCCGCGCCCGTGTCCTGACAGACAATGAGGGTTGCTGGACGTCGTGGCTCGAGCTGCCGCGCCGTTGGTGCGTTGCCGACGGGAGCCAAGACGTTACCATCGGCATTACTTTAGCAAGGCATGGTCGAATTGAATAGCAGCCAACCCCATCCGTCGCCCGACGACGCCAGTCGCGACCGCTCATGGGAGTCAACTCATGACAGCGTGTCCGCCTCACCGCCGGCATTGGATTGCTGGTACCTGACCGGCCCGACGGCGTCGGGAAAGACAGCGATCGGCTTGGAAATGGCGTGTTTGTTGAACGCGGAGATCCTGTCGCTGGACTCGATGGCCATCTATCGCGGGATGGACATTGGCACGGACAAGCCGACGGCCGAGCAGCGGGCCTCGGTTCCGCACCACCTGATCGATATTCGCGATCCGGACGAGCATTTCAGTGTCTCGGAGTATGTCGACGCGGCGCACGCGCTGATCAAGCAGATTCACGCCGCGGGCCGCGCGGTGCTGTTCGTGGGCGGTACGCCGATGTATTTGACCGCCATGCTCCGTGGGATCTACCGCGGACCACCGGCGGACTGGGCGTTTCGCGCGCAGGTTCGGAAGGAGATCGAGCGCATTGGAATCGCGGCATTGCACGAGCGGCTGACGGTCGTGGATCCGTTGGCGGCGGCGCGGCTGCACCCCAACGATGTGCGCCGGATCATCCGAGCGTTGGAGGTCTACAAGATCACGGGACGGCCAATTAGTCACCAGCAAATGCAGTTTGAGGAGGGAAATCCGGCCGCGCGATGCCGGGTCTTCGTGCTGCGTTGGCCTCGACCGGACTTGTATGCACGGATCGACGCGCGTGTCCAACGGATGTTCGCGACGGGACTGGTCGAGGAAGTGCAACGTCTGCTGGAGCGATATGGCACGCTGGGGCGCACGGCCGCCCAGGCGGTCGGGTACCGGGAGACGATCGATTTTCTGGCCGGCCGGACAAGTCAAACGGACGCGATCAAGCGGGTGCAAACACGCACGCATCGGTTTGCGCGGCGGCAAGAGACCTGGTTTCGCAGCTTGAGCGAGTGCCGATGGGTCGATTACGACGCGCAGGGCGACGTGGCAGGCGTGGCCCAGGCACTGGTCGACGCGGGACGAGCTGTTTCGTGAGCAACCTTCCCGCACGGGCTCGAGCGGTCTAGAATACGCTGTTTGTTGGGGACGTTAGAGCATATGACGCCAAGCCTGCGCGGCCGTCTGTGGCGTCCCCTATTCCAATCGGTGGCCGCCGGCCGGCGCTTCGCGTGGAGCGCGGAGCGGTTGGGTGAAGCCCGTGGGTGGTGGAACACCGTCCCGCCGAGGACGGCCGAATGTTTTTTTGATGCAAGGACTGAGCACGTGTTACGGACACACAATTGTGGCGAGTTACGATTGGAGCATGCGGGAGAGACGGTCACGTTATGTGCCTGGGTGGACACGAGCCGAGATCACGGTGGTGCCGTGTTCTTGGACTTGCGCGACCGGTACGGCAAGACCCAGGTCGTCGCGGGGCCCGAGAGTGGCGCCGCGGTGGTCGAGGCTGCCAGACGGCTTGGGGCCGAGGACGTCGTGAAGATCACGGGCTTGGTCGCGGCGCGTCCCATGGGAAAGCGAAACGCCAAACTAGCGACGGGCGAGATCGAGTTGCGCGTGACCGAGCTCGAATTACTGAACGAATGCAAGACGCCGCCTTTCACGCCGGGCCAGCAGGACCTGCCGGGAGAAGACATTCGGCTTCGATATCGTTATTTGGACCTGCGCCGCGCCGCGATGCAACGGACCCTGATGTTGCGCAGTCGGATCATTAAGACGATGCGCGACTACTTCGACGAAAACGGGTTCATCGATGTGGAAACGCCCGTATTGGGACGCAGCACGCCCGAGGGGGCACGCGACTATTTGGTACCCAGCCGCATCCAGCGCGGCAAATTCTATGCCTTGCCACAGTCGCCGCAACTCTATAAGCAAATCTTGATGGTGGCCGGTTATGACCGGTATGTGCAAGTGGCGCGTTGTTTCCGCGACGAAGACCTGCGCGCGGATCGTCAGCCGGAGTTCACGCAACTGGACCTCGAAATGTCGTTTGTCGATGATGACGATATCATGGCGATGATTGACGGACTCGTGGCCCGTTTGGCGCGCGAGATACTCGATTTGGAAGTCCCGTTACCGCTGCCGCGCATGTCGTACGACGAGGCGATGCGCCGGTTCGGGCACGACGCGCCCGACTTGCGTTT
>CAZSOG010000743.1:0-3679 GCA_964607555.1 uncultured Pirellulaceae bacterium
CACCCTGGACGGCGAAGTAGGCGGCCCAGGCATCGTCGTGATTGCCGTTGGCCGCTTGTTCGAACTGCCGACGCGCGCCGGCGGCATCACCTTGCCCGAGCAGCCCCAGGCCGAGCATCAGGTGGGCCGACGCGACCTGGACGCGGCGTGACCTGCGGGTACCGAACTTCGCGAAGAAATCCGACGACTCCCGCGCGGACAGGCCGCGTTTGCCCGCTGCTGCAAGCGCTGCAAAGACCTCACGTGCCGCGTCGGGCCGACCGAGTATTTTTCGACTCATTCCCTGGCAGAACTGGGCTACGGGATGTTTTGCCAGGTTCTGCATGCCGGCGGCTTTCTGATAGAAGGCACGGGCTTCTTTGTCGCGTTTTAGCGCCGCCAACGCGAGACCTGAATAATAGGCGATCTGGGCCGCCTGCGGATCGTTGGCCGGCCGCCCGACGGATAGATTCTCCGGATAGTCCGCTGCGCGCATGAAGTGCTTCAGTGCTTCCCCGGGATCCGCGTCATGCAACCGTTTCAGTCCTTTCAACAGGTGCGCGTTGACGAACAGATCGTGCACGTCCCTGCGTCCTTCCTGGGCGTGGAAGAAATGGTGTTCCAGGTAGTCGATCGCCGGGTCATACTTGCCGGCCAGGATGAGTACTCGAATCTCACGCAGGAAACTGTCCTGGCGTTGGACGAGAGTTGCGTGGTTGGATTGCATGACAGCCGACCTTTGAGCAGTCGTGGCGTTGGCAAACTGAAACAGTTGGTCCAACTCCAGGAACAGGCGGGGATCATGTTTGTCGCATGCAATTGCCTGTTGGTAGCACGCAATCGCCCGTGTCGCGTCGTTCTTCGCATGCTGGTACGCCCAGCCCAAATTGCGATGCACCGTCGCGAGCGTTGGATCCAGCGCCCGCGACTTCTCCCACGCGGCGATGGCAACGTCAGGCTGCCGATCGAACATCAGGTTGCCCATGTAGTAGTACGCCCGCGCATCGTTCGGATCCACCTTGATGGCCGCGCTGAGGACATCGATCCCCTCCAACCGAAACGGAAAACAATAGGTACTCGGCTTCCGGGCGCCGAGCGCATATTCAGCCGCCGCGGCAGTCATATCGCCACGTTGCTGCAACGCGTAGCCGAGGTAGTAATGCAGCAACGGGTAATCGC
This sequence comes from uncultured Pirellulaceae bacterium, assembly GCA_964607555.1. GTDB lineage: Bacteria > Planctomycetota > Planctomycetia > Pirellulales > Pirellulaceae > JAJSAJ01. Next base: position 1,159 of record CAZSOG010000743.1, read on the forward strand.
CCGTGCGTGGATTGGGGAGTTCGATGGGGCGACGCAACACGGCGATCGCGGCGTCCCAGAACCCCGCATTCATGTAGTCCGAAGCCAACTCAAGATACGCCTGAACGTCTCCACGCATTCGCTTCGTCAACGCGTTCAGCTCCCGCTGGGCGACTGGCTCCTGCCCACGTCCGCGTAACGCGAGGACGAGTTCATTTGCGGCATGGAAATCGAGCGGATCGATCGACAAGGCGGCGCGAGCCGTTTTTTCCGCCTCGGCGCACCGGTTTAGCTTGCGCAAAATGGCCGCTTTCAAGCAGAGTGCCCGCGTATCGATGCGGTCGGTCGCCAACGCGCGCGTAACATGTCTGGACGCCAGCCGAAAATCGGTTCGGAACGCCGCAAGCTCGGCCAGCTGGTAGTATGCCGCCGTATGATAGGCACGGTCCCAGCTGGCTCGATAAAACGCGTCGTACGCCGCCTCTTGCTTGTGTTGGCCGCGTAACGCGATCCCAAGCTGATAGTAGGCTTGGGCGTCTTTCGGCCGCGTGTACGCCGCCGATGTTCGCGCGATCGCCGTGCGCAGAAATCGCTCGGCCGCCGCGTGGTCGCCGTTCTTATTCGCGTGCGCGCCAAGCATGATGTTACAGCGTGAATCACCCGGATCGCGGCGTATCCCCTCACGGTAGTACTGCTCCGGATCGACCGAGGGGTTGTGGATCTGCTCAATACGCAGGCCGGTCAGATACAGCTGTTCGATCGTCTTGATGTCGGCAGGTTTCGGCGGCGCTTTGACCGGTTTCGGCAGATCTTTCACCGGCGGATAGTCTACCGGCTGATAGGCAATCAGCTCGGCGCCTCGTTTGGCGATCACGGCCAGCCGGAGATCGGTTTCCCGAGTACCGGTTGCAACCTTGACCGTGCCGACAAACGGTTTCCCTGGCTGCGTGTCCACCGCCTGCTTGAAAAGGGTCTTGCCGGTCTTCGTGTTCTGCAACAAAACCGTTGTGCCGGACCGGCGAGCCGTGGGACAGAAACCGAACTTGACGGTGTCATCGGAACGTCGAGCGAGGTTGACCGCGCCGTTGAGATTCGCGTTCTTGATCCCGTCGATTTCTGAAATCGGGTACCAATATTGCTTGAATGTCTTGACCTCGTGGGGCTTGATCCAACTGTAGTCCGGCTGGTTATTGGAAAACGCGCCGACCATCAACTCGGCGTACGGACCGTCGTTATCTGTCAGGATCTTGTCCCACGCACGGCCCGCGGCGCCGGTGCCCCACTCCCACAATTTCGCGCCGCAAACGACGTTGTGGTCGGCAACGTGCACGACGCCCGCCTGCCGGCCGTGGTCATATCCGCCCATGAAATCCTCACGCAGGTCCCACGCGAAAAACGAATTGGACACGGGCGAGTTTTTCCACCAACTAATGTCGACGTTCGAGTAGTCATGGCCACGATACATGCCGCGGCCGATTGGCCACGTTGTAAAATCGACCTTCGCGTGGTACGTCGCAACTTGCACACTCGGCGGAAAGAAGACCTGGTATTGGTCGTCCACATGTACCGCAACGTTCGCCCAATAGAGAATGGAATACGGCTGGGCCGTGCGATTGAACAATTTTACCTCGGCCTGCACGTACGATTTATCGGGGAACAGCGTTAAGCCAATCAGCCACTTCATGCGCTGGCGTCGCTCGATTTCACCAATCCAAATCGTCTTGCTGCCGTCCTTATTGTTGGACAGCGTATAATCGATCGGCATGAATGTGGTATTGCGGTGATGGTGAAACGCACACCATTCGATACCGCCGGAAATCCACGCGCCAAGCATGCCGATCAGAGCCGGTTTGATCACGTGCTGATGGTAAAAGAAGTCGTACCCGTTGCTCTTATCGACAGCGGAGAAAAGACGCCCACCGAGCTCCGGCAGCACCGCGATTTTGACATACGGGTTCTCCAGTTCGAGCGATGTATACGCACGGTTTTTCTTCGTGTGCAGCAGATCATCTTGCAGCGCGTACGGATAGACGCGTCGCTGGGCTCCTTGATAAGACTCATGGTTGTAGAACATGGGGTTCGGCTCTGCCGGGCCGATCTCGTACGTCGGAATGACGCGCTGTTGCGCGGCCATCCGAACCACCGGCTCGTCCGCCGCGGCGCGGCCCACGCATAATCCGATAGCCACCACGGCACCAAAAAATACACCGTGCATCCAGATGCGAGTGTGTCCACGCATGTCGGTCGCTTCCTGTTGTTGCGAGAGAAAGAATATGCAGCTTAGATCTTATATCTTAATCTTAATCTTAATCTTAATCTTACTCCTAATCCCACGGTGGGCTGCGCCGGCAACCCAAGAGGATCGGCATCCGCCTTCGGCGGATGTTTCGGCGCGAACCCCTGGTCATTTATTCGACGAGTGCGTCTCCGCTTCTCATCCGCCAAAGGCGGATGCCACCCGGCGACAAAACATGCGCGCACTCTGCACGCATCCTGCAGCCTAAGAATCTAACGAGGCGTTGCCTCCAACCAACTGACGCAT
>CAZSOG010000744.1:0-3675 GCA_964607555.1 uncultured Pirellulaceae bacterium
TCTTGAAATGTCTTCGACTTTTCCACGACCTGCCGGATTCATGTTGCGTATTGCATACTTTCCAGGGCGGTATCATTAGTGTTGATCGGTGAAGATTAGTGTTCCTTGATAGCAGATGTCGTGAACGGCTACCGCATTTTGAATGCTCGGCCTGTATTTCGATGAGTATCCTTCGTTCTTGCCCACGAAAATAAACCGCTCAGTACGCCGCCAGATCCACGATATCGCTCCCGTCTGATGTGACATCGACGATGTGCCGGCCGTCAATCAGGATCTGGTAAGCGACTCCGGCACGCGCGCGGATATGAGCCTTGCCGTCCTGCAGAGTCACCTTGAACGGCGCGGCAACTCGATGCATGCGGTCCGTGGCGACGCTGAGAAAATCAACCTGGCCATCCACTCTTCTCTGCAAACTGACCAGCGCGCATGGGTTAATATCGGCCGGTTGTCTGCGCTGAAACCGGATATTGAACGAGTCGGGCAACAGGCCAACATGCGGGCCGTCGCGGTATTGTTGTTGCTGGGCACAGACCAGGATCCCGCGCGCCACGTGGTTCCAATCGAGCGAATGCTCAAACGGCGCCAACAAGGTCAGGGCATAAGCATAGACGCTACCAACCCACTGAACCGGCAGCCCCATCCAGTTTGGCGCTTTCCAGTGTGTCGCTCCATACACGGGCGGCGTCGCATAGGTCATGGTCGGATACGCATGCCAGAGATACGTAAATGGCAGACCGGACAGCGCCCATTTCCGCGCGCAGCGAAGGTACTCTTGCTTGCCGGTCAACTGATACCCGCGCACGTAGGCCCAAACCAGGTAGGCCGACGCCAATTGGTCCGGCGTGTGCAATGCGCATTCCCACACTTGAGCACCCCGTGGCGTCCGAAATCGTTGCATGAATTCGAGCGTTCGTAACCCGGCATCCATGGCGTGCTGGTCGCCCGTGACATACGCGTAATCCAGCAACCGCGCGGCGGGCAGCGCGCACACGCCACTCGCCGTATTCTCGAAGTGGCCGCGGCGGTACTCACCGTCGTAGCGATAGGAACCGTCCGGTTGCTGGCGATTGATCAGGCCGCTGATCTGGCCACGTTGGCTATCGAGCCATTGTCGAGTTTGGCCGGTGACAAAATAGATGGTGCCGTTGGGCACATGCGCGCCGCCCGGCACCCATCGCGGAAACTCGGGGACCGTGCCGCCAAGACGCCAGACCGTCGATGCCATATCGGCGAACGGCCGGCGCTGCCAGCGAGCTTGCACACAGTGTCCCCACCCTTGGTCGGTTCGCAATGGACCGTTCAGGGCAGTTAAACAGATTTTGTCCTGTGCGGCCCCTGTTCGTGGCGAGGGTGGAATGGGCGGGAGTCCATGTCTGCGCACCGCCCACAAGATCGCGTCATCGAGCGGACCTTTGCCAAGTCGAATCGTGGCCACGATCTTTTTGCCCCGCAACGCCATTCGATGATCGTCGGTGCCATCGAAAAAGTTGGGCGTCGCATAGACCGGTTGCAGTTGCATATCGTCCCAGGTCATGGCCACCCAATCGCGTGGTGTTACAAACGCCATGAGCGGCATTGTGACCTTCAGCGGATCCGGCGCGAACCGAATATGCTCGTCGGTCTCAATATCGAGCGATGATGAACTCCGTTCCCGTTTCCCCAAGTATTCAAGCCCGGCGAACAGCCCTTGTTCCAATGAACCATCGACACGCACGACCGGTCCTTCGCACGGCGTCTTACTGTCGATCGATATTTGGATCTCGTCATCGTTCGCCGCCAATCGAAGCTGACCGGTAGCGCTCTGAAAACGAATAGCCGGCCCGTCGGAGATTCGCTTGAATCGTGGCAGGACGTTGTCGAAATGAACCAGCGGTCCCAATACCGCGACGGGTTTGCCATTTCTTATGATGCGCGCTATCGAACCGTCGGGAGCCACCTGCAGCTTGCCATCCGTCAGAGGTCGCTCGATCCAATCCACCGGCACCTCCGGATTCACAACCCAGACAGTCCGTCTAAATGTCGGCCAACCGGCACACTTGATTGCTAGCGATGCCGCCTCGAGCGGCTTGTCGCGTCGTTTTGCACGCACAATCGATAGCGAAGAGTTTCCGTCGACGGTCCGCGCCGCGTCATCGATCTGACAAGCTACGGGATCCGGACGGTGGTTTGTTACCGTGAACTGGACCGTTTCTTGCGACTGAGTCACCGCGGCAATGGTCAACGGGTGCAACTGTTCGCGTGCCAGCCGGATCCAATCGATCTGGACAATCCCCGGTTGCATGCCAGGATCGATTCTCAGGTCGGTCAGTCTGCCCGGAGCAAGGAACCGAGCCGTCGTTTCGTGCCACTTTCCATCTCCGATCAATTCGAAATCGGCGCGTTTATTTTCGCCCCGTCGCGGCTGTTGATCCGTGGTCCAGAAAACGGAACCGCCGCCGCCCAAAGGCGTGCCGGCGCGCACGCGCAGGGTTACCGCGACCCGGCCGCCAGGCAGTTCCACGGGACAGTGAAAAAACGGGTCGGTTCCTTCCGATCGAATCACGAGACAGCCGTCGTCATTCGACAGGCGGCACTGATTCTCCGCCGTCCATCCTTCCGTCGTCTCGTCGAACGTCCACGCATGCAGCGCGGTGGACGATACGGCGCGCGCAACGGGATTAATCTGTTGCGCACGGGCTGCGGTTGTGGTGAAACACAGGATGCCGCATATCAGGCCGAAGTGAACAACGTGCATTGGCGGACTCCTTCTGGGTGGAGATTCGTTGCCGGTGAACGGCTCGGGCGATTCACTCGCCATGGCCGCCCTTTACTGTTTGTCTTGCAGACCGATTTGGTCGAGTGGAATCGGCTGGAAGCGGATCTTCCAGGCGGGCGAATCTTGCCGCAGGCGAAAATCGACGGCCCGTGGGTGTTTGCCGGCCCCAATACGATCAGGATGAACAAACCGCGGGTCGACATCGACCAGATTGTCACGGACGGTCAAGAACTTCTTTGCCTCGTTGTACATTTCGTCCCACTTCCCACCGAAGGAGACGTTGTGCGTGACGACGTTGCCCATGGGAGCTTTCGGCTGATCGTCCAGGATAGTGACCAGGCGCGGATAGCGCGTGCTATAGGGTGGATTGGAATAGTGGATCCCGGACAGTGTGCCCTTTTTTTTGGCTTCCTCGATCCAGCCGTCAGCGTGTGCGTGGGCCCAGCCAAGCGCGCGTGCATCGATGTGCACGGCGGGCTTGCAATCAACAAACAGATTATTGGATACGGCACAGTCGCGCCCGCCACCGATAAACGCGGCGCGCGTGACTCGGTAGAAGACGTTTCCGGAAATCTCGGTCCCGCAGAACATATCGTCCAGGTAGACACCGACGCAACCGCGGCCTTGAAACCCGCTGATATCATGAAGATAGTTGTGCCGAATCACGGTCCCGCGCATCGTCCAGTTCCGGCCCGTGTAAATCGCGCCGGCGTCGTTTGATTCGTAGCAAACGTTGTAGAGTTCATTCAGCTCGATCATGTGATCGTTGCCACTGAACCCCATGGCCATGTGTGGCGCGTCATGGATCAGATTATGTGCTGCCCGATTGCCGACGCCCGACAGGGTAATCCCTGGCTGGTACACGCGTTTCACGCGCGCGAAGTGATGGATATGATTATTATCGGCAAGGTGATGTGCTG
>CAZSOG010000745.1:0-3674 GCA_964607555.1 uncultured Pirellulaceae bacterium
GACGGACAAGGATGTCCATCGTACCCGGCACCCCGAACACGGTCGGACCCCAGGCCGTGACCGCCTGGGGATCCGTCAGTTGGTTCGAGGCATCGCCTCGCTTCGAGTTGCACAATTTCCAGACTTTTCAACAGGCCAGTGCCCGTCCGCGCTCTTACTGATCGAATTCCAATCGCACGAGGCCGTCAACCCGCGCGAACAACGCGTCCAACGAATCAATGTAATCGTTGTCGATGTGTCTCGATGGCCGCGAGACGAGCGTATGGGCCACGCGCGAGACGTGCCGGAAAGCGACCTGTACCGGGCCGATGCTAGTTGGGACGTCCGTGTTTCTGCGCGCGCCAAATGGCGTTACGCTTCGCGCTTGACTTGCACGCACCGGCGCGATCGACGTTGGCTTGGGAGCTGCGAAACAATTATACCGCCGCCACTTGGAAATGTCCTGTGCGAGTTCGACCAACGGGAGAACGGACCGCGTCAATTCGCTATCCAGTCGGACGACCCTAACCGCCCCAAGAATACTTACCGAAATCTGGTCCATACGACTCTTGTTTTCAGTGGTTTTGCGAGCACGATTCGGTAACTTATTGGTGTGCAGCAGCTTGACGCCCGAGGTGGACGATAGCTGTTCGCCATGCACGCCCGCCAGGCGAAGTGTATCGGTACTCGATGGACTGCTCGGCGTATCGGTCGGTGCCAGCCACGCCTGGTCCGGTGCGGCGTACAGGCTGTCGAGAAGATCGGCCGCGATGGGACCGACATCACCGGGCTCGTCGTCAATAGCCGTATCGGCGTTCATGCTGCCACGCAGCCAGCTCTGCAATCGATCCTCGCCCGCCCCACCGATCAGCTCGGCTTGAGCGGCGTCGCCGCGGGTCGTGTAGCCGGAGATCTGGTCAAAGCCCGTGACACGGTTGTAGTACCTCGAGCCGTAGAGTGCTCCGTAATCACCACGGGCCCAAAAGACGTCTCTGCCAATCGTGTTGTAGAGTCGCACAATATCATTTCCACCGCCGCCGGCGTACGCATACATGCGGTCAAACCCCGAGGCCTGGTTGTGATACCCGGTGCCCTGTAAATAGCCGATCGCGGCACGGCCAACGAACAGGTCGTTGCCGCTCGAGCCCCAGAGCTCCGCAACGTCGTCCACGCCGCTTGATGCGAAGCCATCGACTCGATCAAATCCGGCCACTTCGTTCGCGTAACTGCCGCCGGTCATGGTCGCGGAGCCCCGGCGGGCCACGAACCGGTCGTTGCCCGGCGAGTCGTACAGGCGGGCCAGATCCACGCCGCCGGATGACGCTCGGGCGTACGTATGCTGGAACCCGATCGCGTTGTTGGCATATCCCACACCACTCAGCACGACACTGCCGGGACGCCCGACGTACCGGTCGTCACCCGGCGAGTCGAACAAGGTCGCGATATCCCCTGCATCGGTGGATGCGTACGCATACACGTGCGCGAAACCGATGGCCCGGTTCGCGTAACCGGGGCCGGCCAGGCGGCTTGCCTCCGGCGTTGCTTCGAACCGATCCGCGTTCGCCGAATCGTAGAACCGTACCGTGTCGTCCGAGCCGCCGTCCGAGTAGACCATAATCCGCGGAAACCCATCGGCCAGCACCGTGAAGCCACTGCTGACCATCTCCACGCTGCCCGGACGCAGCATCACGCTGTCTCGGCCACGCGCTCCATGCAGGATCAGCTGGTCATTGCCGTTGCCGCCGTCTACCTCGACCCGCCACGCCTGATCGGCTGAGAACCAGTACGATTCGCCGTTGACTCGGACCTCAAACCGCTCGCCCGCGATCAACTCGATGCGGTCGTCGCTGTCGGTGCCGAGCACGGTGACCACGTGGCCGTCGATGTGAACTTTGGAGCTTGGCTTGAGTTCGACCATCACATCATACTTGGCCAGTTGTCCCGCGGCCGATACGGAGAAGACATAGTCCTGGCCGGGGTGCACGGCGCGCGTGAGCTGTTGGTTCGCGGCCGGGCCCGGCGACTGGCCGTCCGGTCCGATCAGCTCGATCGGCACATCGGCCGACACGGTGACTTGTAGTTCGCCGTAGGTGGCGGCGGCGAGTCGATATGCGTCGGTGTCATCGAGTCGCGTGAGCAGACCGGTGACTTGTCGAGTGTCGCTTACCGTCCCGATGTTGGCGGCCGATTGGGCCGTCGACCCGGCCTCGTCGGCGGGCATCGTGGCGGCGATGGCACGCGGCAGGTTCACGCGGTGATAACTTGCCTGCGTGGCCGCGTCATAGACGAGGTCTGCCGTGTCAAACAACTGGCGGTAGATCGCCGCCGGCGTGATGGTCCCGTTGCCGACCCATTGCATGGCTTGGCGGACGAGTACCGACGAGCCGGTGATAAAGGGCGCCGCCATGCTCGTTCCGGTCGCGGCCGTCCAGTCGTTGGCCACGCCATCGGCGCCCAAAACGAAATCGGGCACCGTGCTGACAATCATCTCGCCCGGAGCCGCCAAAACACGCGCGTCACGCTGGCTGAAACCACTCAGTTGGCCGTTCGCGTCGACACTCGCCACCGGAATGACATGCGGACTGGCGGCCGGATACGAGAGACCCGGCTGGTGATAGCTGGCAAAACGGTTGCCGGCCGCCGCGACGACCGTGATTCCATCCTGTTCGAGGGCCGCGAGCTCGTCCTCGAAGGCCGCCCATGCGGGTGGCTGGCTGCCGTTCCAAGATGTACCAAGTGACATATTAACGGCTGTTATCGGGTAGCGGAACGCGGCGCGCTGTTGGTGCGTCCATCGCAGCGCGTTTTCGATCCAGTCGACTTGGCCGGTCCCCCGATCGTTGAACACACGCAACGCGACCAAATCGACGTTCGGCGCGACTCCGGCGTGGCTCGGATCGTTGGCGCCGATGATGCCCGCCACGTGCGTACCATGAAAGCCGGCCGGTGCGTCATCGTACGGGTTCGCGTCATTCTCCTCCGTGAAGTCCCAACCGCCCACCACGCGTTGACCGGCGCCGAAGCCGCCGCCCAGCGCCACGTGGTCGTACGCGATTCCCGTGTCGATCACGACCACCGTTTGCCCGGTGCCGTCGAATCCATAGTCCTGGCGGATCGCGGCGGCGGCTTGAGAGCCGGCGGTTCGCACGGTTTGCGGCGTGATTTGGACCCAGTCGGAATCTGCGATCGGTGACACGATCGGGGCCGGTGCCAGGCCAGCGGCCCACGGCAGCCCGGACATGACCATGCGGTCTTCCAAACGCTCGCAGCGCATTGGATGTGCGCGGCGGCGCGGCACGGATGCGGCGCGCATCGGGTTTTTCCTCGCTCAAGTTGCAAATCAATGGTGTTTAGGCCCAGCCACAGGCGACTGGGGACCCGAGCATGGCTCCGCCGATATGGCGATGCGATGAGACAACAAAAGGTGGTCCGAATCCGATACCTGGATCCAAGACCTTGGGGAGAGCCGACAGAGTCGTGTCGCGCTGGCACTCCAGCTACGGCGACAGGGGAAAAGAGGCCGATTAGATAAGTTCGTTTTGGCCTTGATCAAATATAGGTTGCCAAGCTGCGTCGACAAGTAGAAAGCCGGGTAACTGTTCACGGACCAGAAGAAAAAGAACACTACTCGACGCTAATCATCGCTAATATTGGAATACCTCATCTGAAAATGCCTTCGACTTTTCCACGACCTG
>CAZSOG010000746.1:0-3674 GCA_964607555.1 uncultured Pirellulaceae bacterium
CCAGCAGCCCCGAAACGGGTCGCCGAACCAGCACCATCCACTCCGGTGCGCCAAGCGACGCAGCCGGCACCACCCACCTCACTTGCTCCCGACTTGCTTCCCGAAGAGGCGGCGCGCGCGAAAGCGATTGTCCCCGCCGACGTGCGGCCTTCGAGTTTTCAAGGCCTCGTTCCCGGTGTCACTCGCCAGGCGGCCGTCACGGATAAATTGGGCGATCCGATCCGCGTTCAAGAGACCGGGAGCCAGTCCGTGCTGTCATTCAAGGTCGGGCCCTTCCCGTCCGTTGATGTGACGTTGCAGGACGACGTCGTGGTATCGATCCTGGTCCATTTAGCCTCCCCGGGAGCTCGCGACGATGTCGTGAAAGAACTTAAGCTCGGCGGATTCCACTCAACGCCGGTTGCGGATGACGCGGGTCAAGCACTCGGTGAAGTCTATCCGGAACGTGGCTTGACACTTGTGTACGCGTCCGGAAGTAGTCCGTCCGAGACGCCGCCGGTAAGTGACGTGGTGTTGGAGAAGATCACGCCCGAGCCGTTCCTGCTGCGTGCCCAACAAGACGTGGCGAACCGTTTTGGAGCGAGCTTATCCGATTTGGAGATGGTCCACCAGTTAGCTCCTGACAATGCAGTGGCATATCATGTCGAATCTGATATTCACGCGAAATGCGGACGCGTTGGTGCCGCGATGGCCGCCGCGAGACAAGCCGTGAAACTCGATCCAGACCGGGTTCAATACCAGTTGGCAATCGCCGAGTTGCAACGCCGCCGATCACGATTCGACGTGGCGATCCAGGTTCCCAAGAAAATCCTGACGCGTGACGATCTGACACCGTTGGACGAGGCCGTCGCCCACCTGGAACTAGGTAAAGTGCTTGTCACAATGCCGCCGCATGCGTACAAAGACGCCATGCCGGAGATCGTCGCGGCAGTCAAACAGCTCTCGACCGTGGCCAAGCGGCCGAACGCGCGCGAGACGCGCCGTGCCAAGCAGCTCTTGATTGACGCGGAACTCTGGCTCGCCCGGACCATCGCCCACGGGCCCTGGGAAAAACGGAGTGAAGTGGCGCCGCAGTGGCTGGCCAGCGCGGAAAAAACAACACGGAAATCAATCGAAGAGAAGCAGGTTGCGCGCGCCATGCTGCTGCGGGTCTATGGCACGTCGCTCGAGTGTCTCGATACGTTGCAGGGCGAGGGGGACCCGGGCAAACTCGCGGATGCCGCGATTTCACTTGGCCGTGGCCTCATTGCGGAAACTCGAGACGAGGATTCGCAAGCCGCGCTCGAATGGCAACTCGGCGTGGCGCTGCGGCATGCGGCCGAAGTTGCCTACCGGCATGGAAAATTCGACGCCGCATTGCACTTTGCGAGTAATGCCCATGCACTGTTGACGTCGGCGGCCAAACGGCGTGCCGGGGCGCCCGACCTGAACTATCAGTTGGGGCAAGTCTACTTCTTGACCGGCTCCGTCTATGCCGTCGGTAAGACCAATCACGCATCGGCGGTCACGTGGTATGATAAGGCCGTTCCCTTGCTGAAAAAAACGCTCCCACCCCTGCTGCGCGACGAGCGCGGCCGGATCGGTGATCAGTTGGTCAGCGTTGGCGTGTCGTTCTGGCAGGAGGGCCGGCGGGACGATGCGATCGGGGTTACCGAACAGGGCGCCGACCGGTTGCGCCAGGCGATCGAAGCGGGGGATCGTTCAAAACGCGCACTGGTCGTGCCGCTGGCTAATCTGGCGGATATGCACAAAGCGATGGGGCATGCGGAAAAGGCACACGAATTGGCCGCCATGGCCGCCAGCCTATCGCCGAAGAAAGTGAAGCGTTCAATCCACTAATCCACTAATTGGACAGCGTCACTCTAAAAGCTGGGCAAGCTTCGTTGTCGTAAGGCCTCATTTGCGGGTGTAGCCATCTTGCCTGTTATGAAAAGTGGCGCTGTCCAACTAAAGTCGCTCTCCCTGGGGTGTCGAAACGCGGATTCCTGCTAAACTCGTTAGCATGGATGCTGACGCCATCGGCGACCGACGCATGCATATTCGATCCATCTGGCGCACGGAAGCGATCCGAACTCACGGCGGCACGCCGCACTTGCTCGCTCCCCGGACACCCCAAACGTGTTACTGAAACTCCTGCTGCTGTTTATCTTGGTTCCGTTTGTTGAGCTGTACCTGTTGCTCGAGCTGGCGCATTATACGTCCGCGTTTGTCGCGCTGCTGACAGTCATCGTGACGGGCGTCATCGGCACGACGCTCGCACATCACCAGGGGCTACGGACGATCCGCGCGATCGAGCGAGATGTGGCGGAGGGGCGAATGCCGACCGGCACGTTACTCGACGCGGCCCTGATCTTTTGTGCCGGCGCGTTGCTGCTGACTCCCGGTCTGTTGACCGACGCCTTCGGTCTGTCACTGTTGATTCCTCCGGTCCGACGGCTGTATCGCGCCGGCATCGCGCGTTGGATCCGCAACCGGTTTCAGGTGCAGTCGTTCGGAACCGCGGATTCCGAGCCACCCGCGCATTCACGCATCATCGATGCTCATGTGATCACGCGGCATGAAGAAGATGCCGAAGATCAGGATTGACGCACGTTCTTCACGCGCCAATGTTCTGTCGCGTTAAGCCATCCAGGGCCGGGCGCGGTTCTTGGTCTTGCGCACTACTCTCTTCGCGATTTTCACGTCCGCGCAGATCTGAGATTTGTTACAATAGAACGTGGTGCTGCCTTAGCGCCGGCGAATGGCATGTCGGTCGCCGGCGATCCGTGATGCCTGAACCGTAACTGCTTGAGATGAACGAATGCCCCATCATGTGAAATGTGCATGCGGCCAACTGCTGGTCGTACCGGAGGATCGCGCCAGGACCTCGGTGCAATGTCCGCGGTGCGCGCATTCCGTGCCAATACCTGCCCTCGATCAAACGCCACTTCCATCCGACGGGCCGCCGCGAATTGGCGAGTTTGGTTCGGAGGAGGGAACTGGATTGCCCCGGATTCACGCAATCAGCCGGCAGCGCTGGGAGGCGGCCGCGCGACAAAAACAGGAACTGAATTCGGCCTACGGGCTGGCCATCTGCCTGGTGTTGGTCGCTCTGGTCAGCGTTGCTCCGTTACTTATGATCGTCGTGCGAACCGGTCAGCGTCTTGAGGTTATGCAGTTGGAACCGTGGGCGCTGGCGGTGATTTTTTCGGCCATCTTGCAATGCGTTTATGTTGTTTACTTGGTGCAGATTCCCGATTGGAGCACGCTACGCGTGGTTTCCATCCTGACTTTGGTTCACGCAACCGGATACGCGATGCTGGCCGGCGCGCGGATTCTAGCGCCGCCCGGAAACACTCTCATGCGTTTGGCCGGCCTCGAAGATGGCCACTTTACCATCGGTCAACAAGCGGGGTGGTGCCTGCTCCTATTGTTGCTCTATGGAACGATCTGCTACGTTGCCGGACATTGGGCCGGGAAATGGCACCGCCACTGGACCGATGCCCGATTGCTTTGATCTGCAATGGGATGCGGCATTTGGATCGAACTCTCGCTTCGGCCGCGGCGGCGCCCACCGTTTTGCATCGCGACGCACGCAACTAAGAATCTAACGAGGTTTCACCTCCAATCAACTGACGCATGGCCTGGCTCTTGTCCCGTCCGCCACCGCCGGGTTTATCCCGGTGGAGCGCATG
>CAZSOG010000747.1:0-3670 GCA_964607555.1 uncultured Pirellulaceae bacterium
AGTTTCCCGCGGAGACCTGCACGGCGACAGTGCCCAACGAGTCATCGGCGGGTCCGGAGGCCGCGCGCAGCGTGTCCCATCTGGTCAACGGCCAAAAATTCGCTATAACCCACAGAGAAAGTTGGCTGAGGCGAGCCGTATTGTGCGAGTCGTGCAATTGCCTGGCATGCCCCCACCAGTAGGGTGTGGTCCGGATTAGATACTCCTTTTAACTCGCGGTGTTATCCGATGAGAATAACTGTTGTCAAAGAGAGTTTTCCCGGCGAACGACGGGTTGCGATCATCCCCACCAACGTGCCGCAGCTTGCCAAAGCCGGGATCCAGGTCGATGTTGAGGCCGGCGCGGGGCGCGAAGCCGGTTATCCGGACAGCTTGTACGCGCAGCGTGGGGCGACGATCGTTGCCGATCGAGCGGAACTGCTGCAGTCGGCCGATATCATCGTCGGCGTTCGTGCGCTGGGCGCGAACCAGGAGGCAGGCCTGGCGGACCTGGGCGGGATGAAGTCCGGCGCGACCTGGATTGGGATGTGCGATCCGTTGGGCGCGCCCGAAGCGATCAAGCAGGTTGCCGAGAAGAACGTCTGCCTGTTTGCACTCGAGCTGATCCCGCGGATCACGCGTGCCCAGGTCATGGATATTCTATCGTCACAGGCAACGATCGCGGGGTACCGAGCCGTGCTCTTAGGTGCGGTCGAGTTGCCCAAGATGTTCCCCATGATGATGACGGCGGCCGGCACATTGGCGGCGGCACGAGTCTTCGTGATTGGGGCGGGCGTCGCCGGACTGCAGGCGATTGCCACCGCCCGCCGGCTGGGCGCGATTGTCCACGCCTACGACGTTCGGCCCGCCACGCGCGAGCAGATCGAGAGCTTGGGCGGCAAGTTCGTCCACCTGGAATTGGAGTCGGACCAAGCCGAAGACCAGGGTGGTTACGCGAAGGCGCTCGGCGAAGAATTCTACAAGAAACAGCGCGAATTGATGGCGTCGGTGGTTGCCGAAAGTGATGTTGTGATCACGACCGCGGCGATTCCAGGCAAGCCGTCCCCGCTGCTGATCACCGCCGAGGCGGTGCGCGGGATGCCTCCGGGCGGGGTGATCGTCGATCTGGCTGCCGAGCGCGGTGGCAATTGTGAACTGAGCCAACCGGACACGCGCGTCGAAGAACATGGCATTACGATCCTGGGGCCCACGAACCTGCCCGCCGAGGTGCCGGGCCATGCCAGCCAGATGTTCTCGAACAATGTAACGAAGTTCTTGCTCAACATGGTCAACGACGGCCAGCTGAATCTAAATCTTGACGACGAGATCATTCGCGAGACATTGGTGTGTCGCGCGGGCCAGGTGGTCCACGACCGGATACGCCAGATGTTGGCCATGGAGCCGCTGGCGGCGGCAGAACCGGTCGCCGAAGGGCCGGACGCCGGCGAACCCGAGACAGCGGAACTGGACGCGGCCGAATCGGATGCCGCGCCCGCGGACGATCCAACGGACAGCCAGGAGAGTGAATCATGACCGTACGTTTGACTCAATCCACACGCGGGACGTCGATGCTGCCAGCCGCGGATGGTGCTTGGCGGCGTCCTGGCAGCTCACGACCAGGCGGCTGGGGAGTGCTCACGGTCGGGGTCGTGCTGGTATTGCTACTGTTTGGCTGCAGTCCTGAAGCGCGGGCCCAAGCTAAAGAGATTCCACCGGCGGCCGATGCTGCTTCCCCGTCCGATCAACCGGAGGCCCAGGACCCCGCGCCCGAGGCGAAGCAACCGAGTTCCGAAGCGGAGCGACCAGATTCCGAGACGCCCGGTTCGTCCGCGGCGATTTCGCGGCAGAAAATGCTGGTTTACAGTTTGACGATCTTTGTGCTGGCGATTTTCGTCGGTTTTGAAGTCATCACGAAAGTACCTCCCACGCTGCATACGCCGTTGATGTCCGGCTCCAATGCGATCAGTGGTATCACGATAGTGGGAGCGATCATTGTCACGGGGCAAGCGGGTGGATTTAGTGCATCGTCGCTTGGCTTTTTCGCGGTAATATTCGCCACGATCAACGTGGTCGGTGGGTTTCTCGTGACCCACCGTATGCTGTCGATGTTTAAGAAGAAACGATAGTTTTGCTGGCAAGGGCTTTCGCCGTGGACAACACTACCATTATCAACTTGGTTTACCTCGTGGCGGCCGTCTTATTCATCTTCGGCTTGAAGATGATGGCGCATCCTCGAACGGCCGTGCGCGGCAATATGCTTGGCGCGCTCGGCATGGTTCTGGCTATTGCCATGGCAATGCTCGAGCCTTCCGCATACGGTCTGATCATCGCCGGGATCATCGTCGGGTCGGCGATTGGCGCCGTGTTGGCCTATCGTATCCAAATGACCGCGATGCCCCAGCTGGTTGCGCTGTTCAACGGGTTCGGCGGTTTGGCGTCGGTCCTGGTCGCCGGTGGGGCACTGGTCCTGGGAGACGCCGCCACCACCGATTCACTGATCGCCACGGCCGCCTCGGGTCTGATCGGCGGGGTGACGTTTTCCGGCAGTCTGGTTGCGTTTGGCAAACTGCAAGAACTCAGCTTCATGAAAAAGCCGCTGAACATTCCGGCGCAACAGGTCGTGAATGCGGCATTGGCGGTCGTTGTCCTGCTGCTGTGTGTCGCGGTTGCCCGCGGACATGGCTGGGTCTATGTGCCGTTGAGTCTGCTCGCGCTGGTGTTGGGCGTTTCGCTCGTCAATCCGATTGGCGGTGCCGATATGCCGGTCGTGATCGCGCTGTTGAACTCGTACTCCGGTTTGGCCGCCGCCGCGACCGGTTTTGTTATCGACAATAATGTGCTGATCATCTCCGGGTCGTTGGTTGGTGCTTCGGGTATCATCTTGAGCAACTTGATGTGCAAGGCGATGAATCGCTCGTTGTTCAACGTACTGTTTGGAGTCATGGGCGCGGGCGGCTCGGTCGCGGACGTGGACGAGTTGTACGCCAATGTCCGCAGCACGTCGGCGGAGGAAGTAGCGATGATTCTCGATGGTGCCCAGCGGGTCGTCTTCGTGCCGGGCTACGGACTGGCCGTCGCGCAGGCCCAGCACACGGTACGCACCCTTGCCAAGCTGCTGGAAGCCAAAGAGGTTTCGGTTGAATACGCGATCCACCCGGTCGCGGGACGCATGCCGGGACACATGAACGTGTTGCTGGCCGAGGCGGACGTGCCGTACGATCAGCTGAAAGAGATGGACGTGATCAATCCGACGTTCGCGACCGTGGATGTCGCGATCGTGATCGGGGCGAACGACGTCGTCAACCCGGTCGCCCGCACCGACCCCAACAGCCCGATTGCCGGAATGCCGATCATCGACGTGGACAAGGCCAAGACGGTGATCGTGATCAAACGCAGTCTGAGTCCGGGGTTCGCGGGAATCCCCAACCCGCTGTTCGCGGCGGACAATACGCTGATGCTGTTCGGCGACGCTCAGAAAGTGCTGACCGATGTGATTCATGCCGTCAAAGAAGGCTAGGCAAGGGCTCCGCCTCTGGTACCCGAAGACGCCATGCGCCTCTCCGGATCCCAAAAAGTCTCAGCCAACCGTTACCGCCTCACGCCCACCTCTTCTTTCTCTCTTTCTTTTTTCCTATTTTCTTATTTCTTATTTCTTATTTTTAATTTCTTATTTTTAATTTTTAATTTCTTA
>CAZSOG010000748.1:0-3666 GCA_964607555.1 uncultured Pirellulaceae bacterium
CGTCGCCCCCACGCAGCTTGACTGCGTGGAGCGTCTGTTTCGCACGCTGCCCCTCGCAACCGAGACAAGCTCGGTGGCGAGCGGGGCGAGTGAGAGAAACGCGTGAGGGATTCCGTCTGCGGCTAAACGGTTTTCCACCGAGACAAGCTCGGTGGCGAAGCGGGGCGTGTGAGAGAAATGCGTGAGGGATTCCGTCTGCGTCTAAACGGCTTTCCACCGAGACAAGCTCGGTGGCGGGGGGCCGGCGTTCCCGCGGCGTGATGGAGACCTTCGGTCGCTCCCGTGCGGGGTCAGGAGACCCGCGCACAGCGCTAGGTCTTGTCCCGCCCCCCACCGACCTCGAGTCGGTAGAGCGCATGACTTTGCACTACAGCGGCATCCGCGACCGAAACGCTACTGGGCCGCGGGCTGGTTGGCTTCGACGGCCCGCTGTTCGTGTTCGGGACCGACCAGTTCGTAGAGAACGTTGCGTTGCCGTGGCTCGAACCCCAGCTCGCGGATCGCGGATCGGATTTCATCGAGTGTCAAGAAATGGACCGTACCGGCCTCGGCGACGACATTTTCTTCGAGCATCAAACTGCCCATGTCGTTGGCTCCGAACAACATGGCCAGCTGGCCGATCTTGAGCCCCTGCGTGACCCAGCTGGCCTGTAGATTGGCGAAGTTATCGAGGTACAAGCGCGCGACTGCCAGGGTTTTCAAGTACTGGAACGAGCTCAAATGGGGCACGTCGGACATCGCCGTGTTTGTCGGTTGAAATGTCCAGCAGATGAACGCCGTGAACCCGCCGGTTTCATCTTGGAGCTGACGGAGCCGTTCCAGGTGCTGGATTCGTTCGGCGAGCGTTTCGACATGTCCAAACATCATGGTGGCCGAGCTTCGGCCCCCCATCTCGTGCCAGACGCGCATCACTTCCAGCCACTGGTCGGTCTTCACCTTGCCGCGTGTGATCGCATTGCGCACACGATCGACGAGGATTTCGGCGCCGCCGCCCGGGATACTGCCCAACCCCGCTTGTTTCAGCCGAGTCAGGACCTCGGTCAACGACAACTTCGAGACCTTCGTGAAATGGTGGATTTCGGGCGGGCTGAAACCGTGCACGTTGATCTGCGGGAACCGTGCCTTGATGTCGCGCAGCAGTTCTTCATACCATGTGAGTTTGAACGACGGATGCAAGCCACCTTGCAGCAGAATTTGATTGCCACCGCGTGCGATGGTTTCTTCGATCTTCGCATGCAACTGTTCGGGCGCCAGCACGTAAGCGCCATCCTGGTTGGGCTTGCGGTAAAACGCACAGAAATCGCAAGTCGCGCTACAGATGTTCGAGTAGTTGATGTTGCGGTCGATATTGTACGTTCGATACGGTTCCGGATGCAGACGTCGCGTGACGGCATCCGCCGCGTCGCCGAGCGGGACGAGCTCATCGGACTCAAGGAGCTGAACGCCTTCAGCGAAAGAGATCCGTTCACCCGCCCGTGCCTTGTCCAGAATCTTCTCGATCATCCGCGTGTCTGCTCCATTGTGCCGGCGATCGGCTCGGAATCGAGCGTTTCACGGCAAAAAAGGTCCAAGCCCTGTCGCTCGCGTGCACCGAAATAGAAATGCAGGTTGTCATGCAAATACGAATGGCACGCCGCGGGATCCAGGCCAACCGAGTCCGCCTCGGCACACGCGATCTGTTCGAGATGAGCAACCCCCTGATCGCGCGCGGCGGACAGGATCGACGCGATCGGTTCGCTGTCCAGCCCCGGGCGCGCGGCCCAGAGCGCGAAGACGAACGGCAGTCGTGCCCATTCGCACCAACGCTCACCCAGGTCCCACACTTCCACGAACGCGTCGCCGGCCGGCTGAATCGCTCGATCGCCGATGACCAGCACGGCGTCGGCCTTGCTGGCGCTGGCAGCCATGCCGATTGGTAGCGACATGGTGGCCGGATTCAACTTGCAGCATCGTCGCAGGAGTAGACGCACCAGGGCGATGCTGGTCCGCGACCCCGCGTCCAGCGCCAACGTGCGAATCTCGTCGACCGGTTTGCGACTGAGCAGCTTGACACTGAGCACCGGCCCACGGCACGCGATGCAGGCATCCGACACGAACTGGTAACTCGGGTTGCGGAGGTACTCGATCGACGGGATCAACGCCACGTCGAGCGATCCGTCTGCCAGGGCATCCGCCAGGCGACTGGGAACGTCAAGAACCAGCTCGACCCCCGGCGCGAGTCGATCCAGGCCGTATATCAGTGGCTTTGAGTTGAGGTACGACACGGCCCCAATTCGCAGCGGTTGAACGTCGCGCGGGTCGGCACTCAAATTGAAATTCCCTCAGTCCTCACGAATTTCGATGTCTTTGAACATGACACGCATGACGTTACCCGAGTGCATCTGGAGTGCCAAGTGGCCTTCGGGGCGACTTGGATCGTCCTTGAGTTCGGCGGTCTTCACGCCGTTTACTTGCACCTGAACGTGCCCACCGCGCGCGGCAATGACAACGTCGTTCCAGGCGTCCGGCTTGACGATCCGTTTCTCCAGCTCGGTGTCCGGTTTGTCGACCCAACCGCGACCGTAACTGTCGTAAATTCCGCCGACTCCGCTGCCCGGCAGGCCGACCTGAATCTGCAAACCATGTGCCTCGTCCGGTTTCTTGATGATCGTTCGAATATAGAACCCGCTATCACCGGACGAACACTGGAACTTGAAGCGGACGGTGAAGTCCCGAAACGTCTTGTCGCTGACCAAGAGTCCGTACAATTTGGCTTTGTCGGCATGACCGACGAAGGCACCATTTTCAACGGTCCATTTCCCCGCTCCCACGGCATGCCAGCCGGCGAGCGTCTTACCGTCCATCAGAGGCGTCCATTTCGTTTTCTTGTCAGCCGCCGTCATCGTGCTGGCAACCACGACCCCCATGAAGAATGCCATGGAAATCCAAATCGTTGTGTGTCTCATCGAAAGCATCTCCTATCCAAATCAGTACACGTCGATCCGCCTCATTGTACACGGGCACGCCCGGCTGCGGCAGAGGAGCCGGCGGCAGAAGGGCGTGCGCGGCCGCCGGCATGTCCATAAACAGTTCGAACTAAACGAGTTGCGCCGCACGGTAGGGGACCAGCCGCTGTGTTTTCATGTCCCAGAGATTCAACCGCACGCAGGCACGCACGGCGCGTGGCCACAAACTGGTGCGGCCCACATGCTGAAGCTCAGGGATCGCCGCCATCGCTTCCGGGAGTCGATAAAACGGAATCTGCGCGTTCAGGTGATGAACGTGATGGTAACCAATATTCGCGGTGAACCAGCGCATGACGTGTCCGAGTTGCAAGTAACTTGACGACTCCAAAGCCCCTCGATAGTGCGACCACTGGTCGATCGGCACGATACGCATTTCCGGAAAGTTGTGCTGCGCGAAGAAAAAGTACGCGCCCAGCGCACTGGCAATCGCGAAGGGAAGCAACACGACGAACAGGAGCGTCGGGAATCCGGCCAGCGCCCAGACCAAGCCGACCACGCTGCCATGCACGAGCATCGCGAGCAATCCTTGCCAGTTCTTACGCGGGTCCTGAACCAACGGGACCACGCACAGGCTGATTAGAAAGACCGTGATGTAAGCGCAAATTATAGTCAGCGGATGCCGCACGATGCGGTAACGCACACGTTGCCACCGTGAAGCGCC
>CAZSOG010000749.1:0-3659 GCA_964607555.1 uncultured Pirellulaceae bacterium
ATTAGAGATTAGAGATTGGGAAGCATGGTCTAACAGAAAGGTGCGAGACGTTCATGGTTACAAGTGAAATGGAAACGACCAAGGTGCGCGACACGGAGGCGATTGTCGAAGAACGTTACTCGGCGGCGGCGCAAGAGCGCGAACCGGCCCTTTGCTGCCCGGTTCAATATGAGTCGGCATTCCTCGATGTGATCCCGCGCGAGATCATTGAACGCGACTACGGCTGCGGCGATCCGACCCCGTACGTCAACGAAGGCGACGTCGTGCTGGACCTGGGGGCGGGAGGCGGCAAGATCTGTTACGTCGTGGCGCAAAAAGTGGGCCCAACTGGCCGGGTGATCGGCGTGGACTGCAACCGGGAAATGCTGGAACTCGCGCGGAAATACCAGGCCGAAATTGCCACGCGACTTGGCTATGATAACGTGCGTTTCCATTACGGGATGATCCAGGACCTGCGGCTCGATCTGGAGCAACTGGTCGAGCGGACGGGACGGCGTCAGCTTGACAAACCGGAGGATTGGATCCACTTGCGTTGTGCCGAGCAGCAATTGCGTGCCGAGCAGCCGATGGTGCCGGACGACTCGGTTGACTGTGTCGTGTCCAACTGCGTGCTGAATCTCGTGCGGCAGGAAGACCGCCAGCAGTTGTTCGCCGAGGTTTTCCGCGTCGTCCGTCTCGGTGGGCGCGTGGCGATCAGTGACATCGTCGCGGACGAAGACGTCCCGGACGCGTTGCAACGCGACCCGGAACTCTGGTCTGGGTGCATTTCCGGTGCGTTTCGCGAGGACGAATTCCTGCACGCATTCGAAGAGGCGGGTTTCTATGGCGTGCGCATCGCGGCGCGGCAGGCCGCACCATGGCGTGTTGTGCATGGAATCGAATTTCGATCGATGACGGTCGTGGCGTACAAGGGCAAGCAGGGGCCGTGCCATGAACGGCGGCAAGCGGTCATTTATCGCGGACCGTTCAAGCAGGTCGAAGACGACGACCACCATGTCTACCAGCGTGGCCAGCGTACGGCCGTCTGTGACAAGACATTTCGGTTGTTGGCCAAGGAGCCCTATGCCGACCAGTTCGAAATGGTCGAGCCGCGCGTGCCGGTCGCGGACGACGCGGTCCAGCCGTATGATTGCAAACGCAACCGACTCCGCCACCCGCGCGAGACCAAAGGCGCGGATTACGACGCGACTCAGACCGGCGCCACATGCACCGACTCAGGCAATTGCTGCTGAACAAGCCGGTCATGGCCCGATCCTGGGTGTTCCGCCCTCCACATCCGATCCGCCTGTTTCCCTCGGTCTGCGTTTCCCGGAGCGTTGGCATGTTGTTTACGCCCTCGGATCGAGCCACACCGATAGGAGACAGGTCTCGCTGGTCGGCGTCGTTCGTGCATGTGTTCACACGTCGTCGTGCAACGAATTCCGCCCCATAAGGTCTCAAACGCAGTTTGATGATCGTGCCGAAGTTCCGCGCCGTCATTTCGCTCGTCGTCGTGGTTGTCACGCAGTCGTCGCGACCCCTATACTGGCCTGTATAAAAACGCGCAGTCGCTGCAGTCAGTTTTGTTGCGCGTCGAGTCGACGTATGGTGTCGCGGATTGCCATTCTCTTTGTGTAACGCCTTTGGCGTAAGGACATGGCGCGGGACGTAAAGCCAGGGTGCGCCCCGCCTCCGTAAGAACTTCGGCGGACCGACCCTGGGCTTTGGAATGCAACCGCTTCGCGGTAAAGAAGGGGAATTTGCATCCGACCGTTTTCCATGCCGAGGCCGTTGCAACCGGCAGCGTTCCGTACGCCGAAGGCGTTATACTCCAAAGCCCAGGGTAAGGCCGCCGGAGGCGGACGCCACCCTGGGTTACGGTCACCATAACATGCATTTACGCCGAAGGCGTTACACAAGAAACCACCATCCGACGCCAACGGCTGCGGCGCAACCGTCACCCATGCGCAACAAAACCGCAACAATCCAGTACCTCCAGTTTGCCCGGATCCCGGGGTTTTCAACAGCCTGGTGCCTGTCCCATTTGATGTCCTATTACTCTCAAGGATCCCGACCATGACAACGCACGGCGCGACGATGGGCCGGAATCCGAGCATGTTCCAACGGTTCATTCACTCGGAGGTATCGGGCAGCATCCTGCTGTTGGCCTGCGCGATCGGCGCGTTAGCATGGGCCAACTCGCCGTGGTCGGAGGCGTATCAACATCTGTTGCATACGAGCGTCGGTGTGACGTGGGGGAGCGCCAACTTCCACCTCGATTTGCATCATTGGATTAACGACGGCCTGATGGCGATTTTCTTTTTCGTGGTGGGATTGGAAATTAAACGCGAGGTCGTCGTTGGCGAGCTATCATCGCTCAAGAAAGCCGTGCTGCCCTTTGCCGCGGCGTTGGGTGGCATGGTCGTCCCGGCGGTGCTGTACGCGGTACTGAACTTTCGTGGCGCCGGAGCCCGTGGTTGGGGCATCCCGATGGCGACCGACATTGCTTTCGCGCTCGGAATCTTGTCGCTATTTGGCAGCCGCGTGCCCGTTTCGCTGAAGGTGTTCTTGACCGCCTTGGCGATCGTGGACGATCTCGGGGCCGTCGTGGTGATCGCTGTTTTCTACACGGACAAGATTGCTTTCGGGGGGCTGATCGTGGCGGCCGTCTTGATGGTGCTGATCGTCGTGGCGGGGCGTCTGGGCGTGCGGCGAACCGGTGTTTACTTACTGTTGTGCATCGGTGTGTGGGCCGCCGTGTTTGCCTCGGGAGTCCATACAACGGTGGCGGGCACGCTGATCGCGTTGTTGGTCCCGGTGCAGGCGACGATCGCGCCGCGCGAGTTCCTGGCCCGCTGCCGAACGCGTCTGGACCAGCTCCAATCAAGCCAGCTGACCCAGCAGAGCATGATCCACGATCATGAACAGCTCGAGGCGTTGGGGGACATCTATGTGGCGGCCGAGGACATGACGCCGGCCGGGATCCGTCTTGAGCATCACCTGCATCCGGTAACGTCGTTCTTGATCCTCCCATTATTCGCGTTGTTTAACGCCGGGGTCCCGATCAGTATCGAGGGGCTCCGGGCCGGGCCGATCGCGGTGGGGATGGGCGTCGTGATTGGGCTTGTGATTGGCAAACAGCTGGGCGTGCTTGGGTTGAGCTGGCTGACCATCCGCAGCGGTCGTGCCGAACTGCCGGACGGCGTCAATTGGGGCCAGTTATGGGGCGCGAGTTGCCTGGCTGGCGTCGGCTTCACCATGTCATTGTTCATCAGCAGCCTGGCTTTTCGCGACCCGGCACTCGACAGCCAAGCCAAGCTGGGCGTGCTCGTGGCATCCGTAATTGCCGGTCTCCTCGGCTACGTCGTCTTGCACCGGACGCTGCCAGCCGGCAAGGATACGTGCGCGTGACCGGTTCCGGTCCCGAAGAAACCGTGGCCATTCACGGTGGTTCTTGGAGGCTGTCACAAGATCGCAAAACCAGCCATGTTAACACTCGGTTATCGCGGCAAGCTTACGCAGTTTCAATTGACGTGTTCCCGGCCTCTTGCCCACATGCTCTATTGCTGAAAAAACATTGGTCACTTCTGCCGTGTCAACATGAAAGTCTTGGGTAACACTTTAGCTATCTGCAGTAGACCGTGTTCCGTGGTCTCGTTTTATTGCTGGTCGACCCCAAC
>CAZSOG010000750.1:0-3659 GCA_964607555.1 uncultured Pirellulaceae bacterium
GTGGGGGAGCAGCGCCACGACGGGCATCTTCTCATCAATCAGGGCGATGGGACCGGGCTGCGTTTCGCCGGCGGGGGACCCCTCGTCGTGGATGTAGGGAGCTGCTGTCTGCTGCGGGGCCCGTTCGAGTGCGTGTTGCAATGCATCGAGTTTCATTGCAAGGCCCGTCTATTCATGCCCGTTCAAGCCCGCACGCTGTCAGGTGATACTGCAAGAGTTTCTTGATCGCCGCTGGTGGTTTGGGAATGGCCCGCGTGGGACACAACCTGGTCGCGGCGCGTGGATCACCGGGCCGCATGGCGTTCAGCAACGCGCCATAGGCTGCCGTCTGATATCGCAACGGGCCCCGTCGCGCGCTGATCTCGACTCGCGCTGCCGGCTCGAGTAACTGAACGCCGGCGTGGAATACCTGGCGAAGGAACGGCGATTGGCTCAGTCCGCCGGTCAGGACGAAACGCCGTACCGTCCCCGGCGTCCCCGGCACCTCGCGCAGCATCGCCCGGGTCAAACGCAACAGTTCGAGCATGATCGAGAATTGGGTACTGGCCGCTTGCTGGCCAAGCGCCAGTTGTGCCCAGTCCGGGGGATAGATCTCTCGGCCGGCGGCGTGCAGCACGCGCCGGATGCCATTCAGGTCGGCAGTTGCGATCTCCGCGTTCAACGCGTCCAGACGGTCCGCATGGTCGGGGGCAAACTTCGCGACATACCGATCGTACCACTTAAAGAAATCGGCCAGCATCATCAAAAGGAGCCGATTCCGATAGTATTCGAAACACGCCGCGTTGCCCGCCAACGGCCGATTGGGCTGGCAGACGCGATTGATCGTTCCGCTGGTTCCAGCCGATACCACAATGGTCTCGAAATCGTCTTCTTCCAGACCGCAGCCGACGCCTGTCGCGTGGTTGTCGCCGAGACCAGCGACGATCTTCGCGCCCGGCAGCTGGGCACGAAGCGATGCCCAGACGGAACTGTCGCCCGGTACGGGACGCCGGCTGGTCGTGCCCACGACGCGTCCACTTTGGATCACTTTCGGGAACCAGTCCGGGTTCAAGTTGGCACGCTGCATCACGTCGCCGGCCAACCGCTTGCTGTCTTGGGTCAGCAATCCGTTGCTCAAGGCATCGGAGGTGCTCAGCCGCGCTTTGCCCGTCAACATCAGCGTGATCCAATCACCGGTCGTCATGACGTGGGCTAACGCACGTTTCAATCGGCGTTCCTTTCCCAATGCCCACATGAGTTTTGGCAGGATGAATCGCTCTTCAATTCGGCCCACGGTTTCCTCCGCCCCCAATGTGCGTAACCGCCGTACTTCGGCCGTCGCCGCATTGCATTGCCAACTGAGCGCGGGCATCAAGAGCTGATGGTTGGTGTCCAATAAGACCATGTCGTGCTGGCGTACGGCGAACGACAAACTGCAGCCGTCGAACGACCAGCCGTCGTCCTTGAGTCGGCTCAAAAGCGACTCAATCATCGTCCCGATGTGACTCAGCTCAAATGCCGGCTGTCCGTTCCACGTGACGGCCCCCCGCATGCGCGTTTGTGCGTATGCCTCCTCGCCACGCGCCGAGCGTATGCCGAGCGCCAGACCGGTCGTGCTCAAATCAAAGCCGCCCCATGCGGCTGTCCGGGTTTGTTGCTTGCGTTGTTTACCCATCGTGTCTCCTCGCTGAGTTCGAGTCGATTCCTCACCCACGTCAGTATCCACTTCGCCAAAAACGCGGCACGAACAGGACCAAGACCGCGAAGACCTCAAGGCGTCCGAGGATCATCAGCAGGACGAACAGGAGTTTGCTCGCCGGCTGGAAATGCGAGTAATTCTCAAGTGCGCCGAGCGTACCGAGTCCGGGTCCGACACCATTGAGTGTCGCCGCGACGCCGCTGGCGCAGTCCATCAGTTTCTCGTGACGACCGTGGCCCGGTCGCTCCCATGCGCTATCGGGCTCGACAATCTCCAACACCATCCAGCTCGTTACCGAAATCACCAGAATCAAGCCAAAGTAGACTAACACGCTGTTCCGTGTCTGGGGGTCTTCGATCGGTTTCCCGCCGAGCTTCAATTGCCGAACAACACTCGGGTGCCACGCACGCTCAATTTCCAGCCACAGGATCTTCACGAATAGAATATGTCGGATGACCTTGATGCTGCAACTCGTGCTGCCGGCACATCCCCCAACGTACATGAGGAAAAAGAGCGTTGCACGCCCGAATTCGTTCCAGCGATCGAAGTTGTCGGTGGCGAACCCCGTGTTTGTCTGGATCGACACGACCTGGAAAAAACTATACCGCAGCGCGTTGTGCCAACTACCGAAATCGTGGTACTCCATGCCGAACAGAACCACGGCAAGCGTCGCGATCGCCAGAATCGCCAGGTACGTGCGAAACTCGACATCGGCCAACAGCTGGCGCGGCCGCCAGCAGAGAAGCAAATAGAGCAGCGCGAAGTTCGTGCACGCCAGGACCATGAACACGGCGATCGTCATCTCGATCCCGACACTTTGGAAGTGGGCCACGCTCTTGTTATATGTGCTGAACCCACCCGTGGCGATGGTTCCAAAGGAGTGGCAGAGTGCGTCGAACCAGCTCATGCCCTGCAACCGCAGCAGACCCGTCAAGATGGCATTCAAGCCGAGATAAATGAACGTGAAAATCCACGCGGCGTGTTGCGTGCGCGACCAGCCCGTCTCATTGCTCGGGCCGGGCATTTCGGCCAGCATCAGGGCCTTGCCGGCGGAACCCTGGCCCAGGATGGCCACGAACAAGACCATGATGCCGAGACCGCCAAGGAAATGCGTTTCCGAACGCCAGAACAGAATCGCACGCGCGATCTGCGTCGTGTCCTCGAGGTCCGTAATCACCGTGGCGCCGGTTCCGGTGAATCCGGACGCGGACTCAAACACCGCATCAACCACCGTCATCAATTGGTGCGGGCTCGTGTGCGTCTCGGCGAGCAAGAACGGAAGGGCGCCGATGATGGATGCCAGTATCCAGCTGAGCCCGACGATCGCCATCGCCTCCTTGCGGTAGAGCTGTCCGCTGGCGGAACGGCCAAAACGTAACAAGACGATTCCGATGACCAGCGCCGTTGCGATCGATCCGGCCAAGCCGATAAACGCACCCATTTCGAAACTTGGGCTGCCGCCCAACGACGGCCACGCCCAGGGCAAACTGGCGGACATCGTCGCGCCGAGTAACAGGCAGACGATTCCGAGATATTTTGCTAACAATCGGTAGTTCATCGTGCGATCTATGGGGTTAAAGCGACCGGCGGATCGGTCGAGCACCGGTCGACATGTGCAATTCTTCACTGCGGGACGGCAAAGTGTGCGTGTGGCAAGCACTGAAGCGCCGGTGATTGTCGTCAGGTTGACCTGCATCCAGCGCGCCAATCGGTACTAATTTACGCCGTCTTGGCGCATTCGAATAGCCCGGGCCGGCGCCACGCGTCAAAGTCGTGGTGATTGGCGGCCGGGTTGTGTTCCCGGCCCCCAGTTGGGAGAATCGATCGAAGTGGTTTCCCAAGGCCTGCGGGCTTCCATGCGGTCGCGTAGGATTAATCGCTCCACGGCAGTCCAAAATCCCGTGAACGGTTACAGAGAAAGATTTAGAACCTGTAACAAAACTGCTTCGGCAGAGTGTTTATCCGCTTCTTCGACGGACGT
>CAZSOG010000751.1:0-3653 GCA_964607555.1 uncultured Pirellulaceae bacterium
ATCGACTCGCCGGCAAAGAAACCGCCAAACGCAACACCGTACAATCCGCCCACCAGGTCATCTTCGAGCCAGACTTCGATACTATGCGCGACGCCACGGTGATGGAGTTGCGTGTAGACGCGGATCATTTCCGCGGTAATCCACGTCCCACCTTCATCGGCACGCGGTGCCGCGCATTGCCGCATCACGTCTGGGAAGACGCGATCAACGGTCACCATGAACCGTCCCGTGCGAATTCGGCGGCGGAGGCGGCGCGACACGTGGAGGTGACCCAGTTCGATCACGGCGCGGGGGTCTGGAGCAAACCAGGCGAGGACCGTGCGTCGGCCGACGGCAATCGGCCACGGAAATATCCCCCGTCGATAGGCGGCGATAACCTGGGGGGGAGACAGGGGCCCGCCAACCGCGAGCAGTCCGTCATCATCCGCGTAATCAACCGGCGGGAATTCAAATTGCGAGTCGGCTGGAATCACGACGAACCCCATTCTGTTTGCTGAAACATCCGTCGTCCGTCGTCACACTCCCGTGAGGACTTCCGTCGGGATCCGGCGTGGACCGATTCGGACTGTCCGGGTTACCCGGTTCGGCCCGGCGGCACGAATTGTCGATAACGTGAGGTTTCCGCCACCCAGACCCGGGATCATTTCCTATAATACGTTCAGCGGCTAAGCCCTGGCTACCTGGTCCCGACTGGAGTGATCATGAAGGAATTCTCGTCGATTGATACCGATCTTCCCTCGCCGAATCCCGCGGACCAGCCCATATCGGCAGCCGACGTGCGCCCGTATCAGCGACCGAAGGGCACGCCAGCGGATGGGCCGGGCACCGGCCATTCGTCGGGCGATTCCTTGATCAAGCAACGCACGACCGGTCTGCTGAGTATTCTGGCATTCATGTTGATGTTGAGTTTTTTTCTGCCCTACACGGTCGAGCGAATGAGCTACTCGCTGACACGCGGGCGGCAACGGGCGGAATACGAAACGGCGGGTGAGCACCTGAAGAACCTGGGTTTGGATGATATTTCGAAGGCATGCCAGCTTGTGGCGCAGCGTGTTGGCCCCTCGGTAGTGCACATCAATGTCGTTTCCGCTCGGGTTGGTGTCGGCAAGGGACTATCGCGTACTTCCACGCGTCGGCATCCGCCCACGGATCAAGGTTCGGGAATCATTATTGACCCGGCCGGTTACATATTAACGAATCGGCATGTGATCGGCAGGGCACGCGACATTCAGGTCAAGCTGAGTGATGGGCGACGGGTCGAAGCGAAGGTGGTTGGCGTGGATCAAGCGACCGATTTGGCGGTGCTCCGGATCCGAGCGACGCAATTGATCGCCGCGCAGTGGGGGGACAGTGACCGACTGGACGTTGGAGCGCTCGTATGGGCGCTGGGCAGCCCGTTTGGGTTGGAGCATAGTGTGACGTTCGGGATTGTGAGCGCGAAACACCGGTCCGGCATACTCAGCGCGCAAAACAGTTCGGACGGGACCGCAATCAACTACCAGGATTTTCTCCAGACCGATGCGGCGGTGAATCCGGGGAACAGTGGCGGGCCGCTGGTCGATTCGGAGGGGCGAGTCGTTGGCATCAACACGGCGATTGCTGGTGAATGGTATCAGGGGATCAGTTTCGCGATCCCGAGCAGCGTGGCGCGTCCGATTTACGAGCGGCTGCGCGACGATGGTCGAGTGCAGCGCGGCTGGTTGGGCGTGGCGCCGCTTGATGTGCCGGTCGATCTGGCGAAAAAGATTGGTCTGGAGGGTCGGCGGGGCGCCTTGGTGGGTTACGTTGAGCCACGTTCGCCGGCGGCCCGCGCCGGTTTGCATCAGGGGGACGTGATCATCCAGTGGCGTGGGCAGCAAGTAACGAGTCGAACGGACCTGTTCCGCAAAGTGGCCTTGACACCCATCGGCCAACCCATCGAGGTGGTTGTGGTGCGTGCGGGAAAGCGAAAAACGCTGCGGGTCACGGTTGCGGACCGGGATCTGGAGGGCCCGGTCGAATAGCGGGACACGGCAATTCAAGGCGTCCCCCCCGGTCTCGGCCCCGGATCACGCGATGTTGACCTGAGTTTTCGGGGGCACTATAATACCGGGCCGTGCTTTGGAGGGCACGAACTGCCGGCTGACCCAGAGCCGGTGGCTAGGAGTCTTGACCAACAAGGACGTTGCCACTCCGCCCGTGGCCGCGATTGGGGTTCTCCCGCGGGCCGACATAGCCACAGGAACCGCCGGTGTCTTTTGGATCGTCCTATGACGTGAAGGAACAGGTGCGCCAGGCCACCGATCTCGTGGATCTGGTCAGCCGAACCGTGACTCTGCGCCGCCAGGGCAAGATGTTCGTCGGCCTGTGTCCCTGGCATGACGACGCGCGTCCGAGTCTCCAGGTGAACCCCGCGCGTCAGTCGTGGAAGTGCTGGGTCTGTGACGTTGGCGGCGATGTGTTTAGTTTCGTCATGAAACGCGAGGGGGTGGATTTTCCGACTGCCCTGCGCATTCTGGCCGAGCGTGCGGGGATCTCCCTGGCCGAACGGCGTGGGCCGCAGGCACCACCGGGCAGTCCCAAGGACAAGCAGACGCTCTACCGCTGCATGGCGTGGGCCGAACAATTAATGCACCGTTGTCTGCTGGAAGACGCCGCCGCCGATCCGGCCCGCGGTTATCTCGAGCAGCGCGGCATCACACGGGCCAGCATCGAGCAATTTCATTTGGGCTTTTCGCCCACGGGCTGGCAGTGGCTGTTGGATCATGCGCGGACGAGTCCGTTTTCGACCGCCGTGCTGGAAGCCGCCGGGCTTGTCTTGAAGTCGCAGCGTGGCGACCGCTACTACGACCGTTTCCGTGGCCGATTGATCTTCTCGATCCGCGACACGGAGAGCCGGCCGATCGCATTTGGCGGACGGATTCTACCCCAGCTGGCACCGGATAAATCGAGTCCGAAATATGTTAATTCGCCCGAGACCCTGATTTACGTGAAGAGCGATCATCTTTACGCCTTGGAGCGGGTCCGGACGGCGGTCACACGCACGCGTCACATTGTCGTCGTGGAAGGCTACACCGATGTGATCATGGCCCACCAGTGCGGGCTGGACCAAGTGGTCGCGGTCCTTGGCACGGCGCTGGGTCCGCGGCATATTCATCTGCTACGTCGCTTTGCCGATACCGTCACGCTCGTTCTGGATGGTGACGAGGCGGGCCAGCGGCGGACCAACGAGATTCTCGGCTTATTCGTCGCCGAAGACGTTGACCTCCGCGTGCTGACGCTGCCCGCGGGGCTGGATCCATGCGATTTCCTGCGTCGCGAAGGCGCGGAGGCGTTCACGAAGTTGCTGAGCACGTCGGTTGATGCCTTGGAGCATAAGATCCGAGTCGCCACGCGCGGCATCGATCCGCTCCGCAATCCGAGCCAGGCACATCACGCGCTGGAAGATATTTTGAGCACGGTCGCCCGTGCCCCCGAGCTATCCCGCGCGGGGGGCGGCGGCGGACACCTGCGTCGCCAGCAAATGGTGGCTCGACTGGCACACGAGTTTCACGTGGACGAAGCCACGTTGCGTCAGCGTTTGACCGAATTGCGCACAACCGCGCGCCGCCGGGCCCGCACGCATCAGCCGGCCGAATCCCAGCCGCCGGCGCCGCCGGCGCGGCTGACGCCCG
>CAZSOG010000752.1:0-3651 GCA_964607555.1 uncultured Pirellulaceae bacterium
CGACCGAAGGTCTCCAATGCATCGCCACGCGTCAGTTGGTTGGAGGTGAAACCTGTTAGATTCTTAGTCTGCAGGATGCGCGCACCGTGCGCGCATGTTTCGAAGTGAACAACGGGAGCGCAGCGGAACAAAGGCGTACTCCCTTGTGGGTTGCGGGCCTCCCGCATTAGGTTCGAAGTTCATGCTACTGATGTGATAAACACTGGAAGGCCTCAAGACGCCTGTGTCCCGGCCTTACAAGAACCTGTCGGACGCGGCAATTGACACGGGTGGGATCTGTACATCTTTCTTGAAAATGAACCGCAAAGCTTTTGTTCCGGAAAGGGTGGAGTCAGCCATGGGACGCATCGTTCGAGAACCGCCGGGTGCGGCGCGGCCGACGGATTCGATGGTCGTGGGGGGGTGGTGGCACGAGACGGACGCGCCCGGCCGGATCGTCTGCGATGTGTGCCCGCGCCAGTGCGTGCTGAAGCCAGGCGCCCGAGGCTTCTGTTTCGTTCGGCAGAACGTGGATGGCCAGTTGGTACTGACAACGTATGGACGTAGTACGGGTTTTTGTGTTGACCCGATCGAGAAAAAACCGCTGAACCACTTTTATCCGGGAACGTCGGTCCTGTCATTTGGCACGGCCGGTTGCAATCTGGGCTGCAAATTCTGCCAGAACTGGGATATTTCCAAATCGCGTGAAGTGGAGCGATTGAGTGAAATCGCCGACCCGGAGACGGTCGCGCACGCGGCCGGGAAGCTTGGCTGCCGCAGCGTCGCGTTCACCTACAACGATCCGATCATCTGGGCCGAATACGCGATCGACACGGCCAAGGCATGTCATCGGCGCGGGATCAAGACGGTGGCCGTCACGTCGGGCTACATCACGCCGGACGCACGTGAATCGTTCTTCTCGGTCATGGACGCCGCGAACATCGACTTGAAGGCGATTACCGAACAGTTCTACTTCGAGCTGGCCTACGCACATCTGCAGCCCGTGCTCGACTGTCTTGCGTGGCTGAAACGCGAAACGGACGTTTGGTTCGAGATCACGAATCTGGTCATTCCCCAAGCGAATGATTCGGCCGATGAGCTGCGCCGCTTATGCGATTGGGTGTTGACGCACGTCGGGGACGAGGTGCCGGTCCACTTCACCGCGTTTCACCCGGCGTTCCGTCTGCAGGATCGGTCGCCGACACCCCATGAGACGTTACTCGAGGCGTACGCCACCGCACGGCAACAGGGGCTGCACTACGTCTATCTGGGCAATGTGCATGATCCAGAGCATGACAGCACGTATTGTCCGTATTGTAACACGCTGCTGATCCAGCGTGACTGGCATCAACTGCGGGTGTATCGGATGCGTGGCGATCGGTGTCCGGGTTGCAATGGCCAGATCGCGGGTCGATTCGAGGCCGAACCGGGACGCTGGGGCGCGCGTCGTCTACCGATCCGGATCGCGGATTACCAGTTACCGGCCGCGGCACGCACGCCGGACAGTGATGCGGTTCATGGCGATGGGGACGGCGGCCAAATCGCGGATCCCGGGCCGGCGGTGCGGAAGGAGGCGAACGGCCTGTCGCTGACGCGGGAGCAGATGCGCGAGATACATGCGGCGGCCACCGAGTTGGTGACGGCGGCCGTCAATCGACGCCCGGCCAGTCTCTCCGATCCGACCCTTGCGGGCGCGGCGGACCGCACGGTCATGGGAGCGTTCGTCACGCTCAAACGGGGAACGCATTTACGTGCGTGCCGGGGCGTGCTTGGCCGCCCCATGCGGTTGGGCGACGCGGTGCGGGATGCGGCATTGCAGACCGCCACCGACGACCAGCGCCTGCCGCCTATCTCACCGACTGAAATCCCCTATCTGACGCTCGACGTGTCCGTGTTGCATGACTTTCAGCAACTGAGTGCCGCGGGGGCGGATCGAGTGAAGGTCGTGGAAGTCGGACGGCATGGGTTGACGATCCAACGCGGGCAGGCGGGGGGACTGCTACTGCCGAGCGTCCCGGTAGAGAACGGCTGGGATGCGGAAGCGTTCCTTCGCCAGTTATGTCGCAAGGCGGGGCTGCCGTCGACGGCGTGGCTTGACGACGAGGCGACGCTGCAGACATTCGAGGCGTGCGTGATTGAGCCCTCTCCGGATGTGGCGCGCGTGAGCCCCGCCGACGGGCACTCCCCTGCCCTGCTCACCACGGCGCAGATCGAATCGCTCCAGGCGCACTGCCATGCCAATATTCGTGCCTTGGTCGCCGGCGCGACGCCCAATTACTATGTGCCGAATTGCCCGGATGCAACCGTCCAGGGCGTTGCGTTGACGATCGACTTGGCCGCAGCGAACGTGGGGTCACAGTTCGCGCGGCTGTCACTCCGACCGGGGCTGCCACTGCAGGCGACCCTGTTTCAGTTGTGTGAAGCCGCTGCCCGTTGGCTCGGTAGCCAGAGGGTTGCGGTCGACGCGATCGAAACCGGACTGATGATCCTGCACGATTCGGCCATGCATGGCACGGTGGCGGAACCCGATCTGAGGGGCGTCGATCCGGTCGGCCGTGCCCTGTTGGTGGTCGATCAGCAACGCAGTGCGTGGATCCACGATGTTCATCTGAAACCGGAGCAACAGTTGGCGCGTGCCGCGCGGGAGGCGGAGGTCCTGAGTCCCCGTACGGCGGCCGTGTTCAGTTTCGCGGCCGAGTCGACACGGGACGCGATGACGATCGTGAACGTGCCACGCGCCGAGAGCGGTCCGCCCGAGCGCGCCCCCGCCGTGGTGGGCACATTCTATCCGCAAGAGCCCGACGCGCTGGATCAACTCGTGGACCAGTTCGTCCACCAGACGAGCTCGGCGAACGCCGCGCCGTGGTCGGCCGTGCTCGTGCCGCATGCCGGGTTACGCTTCTCGGGACAACTTGCCGCCGCCACGTTGAGTCGAGTCGTATTCCCCGAGCGCATGATTATCCTGGCGCCAAAACATACGCACCATGGCGTACCCTGGGCCGTCGCGCCGCACACGCGGTGGGTAATTCCCGGGCATGTCGTATCCTCTGACACGGATCTGGCACGACAATTGGCCGCTGGCATTGCCATGTTGCAGCTGGATGCGGCGGCCCACCGCGAAGAACATGCGATTGAAGTCCAGTTGCCCATCCTGGCACGCCTGGCACCGCGGTCACGCGTCGTCGGTATCACGGTCGGTGGCGGTGACTGGGACGCCTGCCAAAGGTTCGCCGACGGTTTGGCCGACGTCGTCCGCGCGCAGGTGGAACCGCCGTTGCTCGTGATTTCAACCGATCTGAATCACTATGCCTCGGAAGCCGAGAACCGCCGCCTGGACAAAACGGTGATCGAGGCTCTGCGAACGCTGGATCCGAAACATCTTTATGACACGGTTCGTGATCATGGCATCAGTATGTGCGGGATCTTGCCGGCGGTGATCGTCCTGAGTGCTTTGCGGCGACTTGATCAACTTCACGAAGTCGAGCTGGTCGGGTACACGACCAGCGCGGACGTGACCGGAAACACGCAGCGCGTCGTGGGCTACACGGGCATGTTGTTCCGATAAGCCGGTTAGTTCAATCTTACTCTTAATCTTACTCTTACTCCTGATCGACATGACGTGATACGTTGCGCGACGATTCTCCTGATTCATGGGAGCTGAATATCTCATTT
>CAZSOG010000753.1:0-3647 GCA_964607555.1 uncultured Pirellulaceae bacterium
GGTCACGAAACCGTCTCGGCCGGGCGTCTATCCGGTTCTTCGACGGACGTGGACGCCCATCGTGTGTCTTTAAAAGTGAGTTTTTTTGGACAGGTTCCAGGTGGTTAGTTGGACAGCGCCACTTTTTGTGTCACGCATGGCGTAACTTAATACAATCGAGGGAGTTACGCCCCCACCCACCTCGTGTGGGTGGGGGCCGGATACCGACAATCCAAGCATTGACAAACCGATAACGAAGAAAAGTCGCGCTGTCCAACTCGATGTTTAGGCGAATGGTAAACTACTTCCACGAGACCGCCTTAGCGGATTGTGGCTAATTGTCGAATCAAGGACCCCTGCGGGCTTGCGTCGTGGGTGAACGAGTCTAGTCAGCTAGAACGCGCATGCCAACCGTTCTCCGTCTCTTCCCAGCCCCGTCGCCTTCGGCGGTGGTGGCCGGGCTGGGGAGAGAGGGTTGGCGCGAACCAGCCTTCTTAGCCCGCTAGACTTCTTCACCAAACGCACAAGGCGGTTGGGGTCGAGAGAACGTAAGAAATTGTGGCCAGAAGATGGAAGGGGAAGAAAAACCAGGGTCCCTATTCTTGTCCATCTTTTTCTTGCCCGTCGCGCCTTTTGTTTCTCGACCCAAAAAACGCTCGAACGCCCTCGTTTCGATGATCTGTCCCCTTTCACCCTGCGCTTTGGCATGCAACCTATCATCATTGAGAAGCCGTACGCGTTCATTCCGCCGCACCGTGGTACGTGGTGGTCGACGCTGATTCGTGATCTGAACCTCCAGGGTTATTGGCTGCGCCGTGTCGACGGCGTCGTCTCCTATGAGTTACGTGGTCAAACGCGGCTGCGTGCGTCATTGGATGCCGGACACGGAATCCTTCTGACCCCCAATCACTGTCGCACGGGCGATCCGCTCGTCATGGGATGGCTGGCGCGGGAAATGCGCTGTCACGTGTTCGCGATGGCTAGTTGGCACCTGTTCAATCAGAGCCGTTTCGAGGCGTGGGCGATCCACAAGATGGGCGGCTTCAGCGTCTATCGCGAGGGGATCGATCGGCAAGCGATCAATACGGCGATCGAGATTCTGGAAACGGCCGAACGGCCCTTGATCATCTTTCCCGAAGGTGCCGTATCGCGGACGAACGATCGACTTCACGCGTTGCTTGACGGTGTCGCGTTCATCGCGCGCACGGCGGCGAAGCGACGCCGCAAACGCGATCCGGACGGTAAGGTCGTTGTTCATCCCGTTGCATTGAAGTATCTGTTTCAGAGTGATCTGGATGCGACCGCCGACCCGGTGCTGACCACGATTGAACAGCGTCTTACCTGGCGCCCGCGAAGCGACTTGCCCGTGGATCAACGCGTCGCGCGCATTGGGCTCGCCCTTGTGGCGCTCAAGGAAATGGAGTACTTGGGGACGACGCATACCGATGCGCTGGCGCGACGTCTGCAACGCCTGATCGATCGTATCCTCTGTCCGCTCGAACAACAATGGTTGGGGCAATCCCAGCACGGGCCGGTCGTCCCACGCGTCAAGACACTGCGCATGAAGATCATGCCCGAGATGGTGCGCGGACAGGTGTCCGCGACGGAACGTGAACGACGCTGGGAGCAGTTGGCTGACCTGTATCTGGCTCAGCAGATCGCCAATTATCCACCCGACTATTTGGAAACCCAAAGTGTCGACCGCCTGTTGGAAACGATTGAGCGGTTTGAAGAGGACCTAACCGACACGGTTCGTGCCCATCCCCATCGACATGTGATCATTGACGTGGGGCCGAGTATCGAAGTGAATCCACGGCGGGATCGCAAGGCCGCCATCGACCCACTTATGGTGACCATTGAGCGTCAATTATGCGCGATGCTGGACCGCCTTGCCAAGCTGTCGCGACCCTATCGGCCGCCGAATGCATCGTGATCCGCGAACCGCCCCTGGCGTGCCGTCCCGAGCGGCCATGCGCGGATATCCCCCATACGGCAGCCCCCGCGATCGTATTTCGCTGGCCGGTGACCCGCCGCCCCTACCCCGGCCCGTGGGCGTGACCTACGTTTTAATTGAAAGCGGCCGCCGCGGTGTGCGCGGGCCGGTCATGCGGGTCGCACCGTTCAAGGTAGTCCATGTGCTGGCGGGAGCTCAACGGTGGTATCGGTCGTCCTGGTAATCGCCATATTCAATCTGGTGTTGGGATTTGGACTGGCAGTATTGCTTGAGCGCCAGATCGTCATTCCGGTGCCGCGAATTCGTTTGCGCCCCACGCACCCTCCGGAAACACCCATTTCCGAGGAGAGGACCAGCGATTCCTGGCCGAAAATCGAACCGGTAACGGAGCAGGAACTCGAAGCTGAATTGATTCCCCCGGCGTGGCTCAACGTGCTGGATAACCCCGATGTGCCCGCCGGTTCCCTGATCAGGACGCCGACGAACAGCATCTGTTCCGGAATGACCGACTACCGCCGTATCTTGGTCCACACCGAGCATGCATTGCGCGCCGCGGTGCATGATGGAACCGACGCGTCGTGCTCCGAGGCCATCGACGCGCTCGTGCAGCACAGCATACCCTGGTCCCGGCGTCTTGCGGAGTGCCGTGGCGAGTTCAGTGCGTTACGCGGCAGTCTTGGCGTCCAGGAACAGACCGTCGTCCGGCTAAATGACCTGCTCGCCCACCTCTCGTCGAGCATACCAAAGCAGTGTGGGGTCATGTCGATTCAATGGCAGGCAAAGAATAAAGAAGAGACGATTGCCACGCTCTACGCGCTCGCCGCCACCGTGCATCAGCTCCGCGATGCCATGCTGGAAACACTGGCGACCATCATGCGCGACGAGAATCAACTCGAGACGCTTGACCGCCGCCAACAGTATGATCCGTTGACGCACCTGCATAATCGGCTCGGCATGGAGCTGGTGTTCCGAAACTGGTGGCGCGAGAACTCCGATCATGCGCGCGAACTGAATCTCGCGCTCCTCGACCTCGATTACTTTGGCGACGTGAACCGTTCGCTGTCATTGCGGACCGGCGACCGTATCTTGGGAAGCGTCGGCCGCGTGCTGGGCAGGCTGACGACCGACGATTGCGCGGTGCATCAGGTACTTCGAGTCGCGGGCCAGAAGTTCCTCGTGTTTTTCGCGGATATGAACACGCCGGACGCCGCGGCCAATACGCAAGCCATTCGGCAAGCTATCGAAGCCACGACGTTCCGTGTTGACGGCGAAGACGTGAATTTGACTCTGACCGCGGGCGTCCTGCAAGTGCGCGCCGGCGAGCCGGCGAGTGAGTCGTGCGCGCGGCTGAACGAACTGCGCGACGCCGCGAAAGCGATCGGCAGGAATCAAGTCCTTATCGGTCGTGACGCGGGACCAGAACCCGCGCCGCCCGGTTCGCGGCCGGCCACGCCGCGCGTCGTTCCCATCCTCTGATGCCGATTCGGCCGTCCCTACAGGACTTAACATCGGGCGAGGGGCGCGGGTAGTGCAGAATCATTCGCTCCACCGACTCAAGGTCGGTGGGGGCGGGAGGTGCGCGCGAGCGCATGCCGCGCGGGTAGTGCAGAATCATGCGCTCTACCGAGTCGAGCTCGGCAGGGGCGGGACACAGACCTGGCGCTGTGCGCGGGTCTCCTGACCCCGCACGGGTGCGACCGAAGGTCTCCACCGC
>CAZSOG010000754.1:0-3645 GCA_964607555.1 uncultured Pirellulaceae bacterium
CGTGAACCGGCTTGGTAGCATGCCGACAACGGTGCCGGACGGCACGCAGTTCACTAACCCATGCCGCCAGATCGACGCGCTGAATCTGGCGCCCGCCAGCGACGCTCGGCGCCAGTTGATCGAACAGGAAATATTCGCGAAAGACTACAACACCAACTTCACGGCCAGCTGGTTTCTTGTTCGCTCCGCGCCGATTCTGGACGCCAGCGGCAACCTGGCCGCCTCAAAACCTGGATGTGGCGCCGGTTTGGAGAATCGCAACAGTTCGGCGGGGCCGCTGCGCATCACGCAGATTGACACGGCGCTCGCGCCCAGCAGTTCCATTCCCTTGCTTGGCGACGGTGCTGGCGTCTCGCCCTTGTTGCAGCCAATTGGATCGAATGTAGCGGGATCGCTGACGGTCCCTCCGTTTACGCACGGGCCCGTGTTGGTTTCGAACCTGCAGGTTCCGACGTTTTCCAATGGCACGCCGCGCGGCGGTGCCAACGGGTGGTGGGCAGTCTGGAATAAGGGGGTTTTGCAGGACTATCGAGCCTTCGCACCGGTGCATCGAGGGACGTGCAATATGCTCTTCGCCGACGGCGCCGTGCGTGGCGTTCAGGATAGCAACGGAGACGGCTTGCTGAATAACGGATTCGCCGCCAGCCCGAATAGCGGTTTTGCGAGTAATGAGGTGGAGTTGGCTCCAAACACGTTCATGAGTCTCTATTCACTGCGTGCCCGCCGGTGGGGTAACTGACGCGGGATGGCGCGGAAAGGAGGTGGCTCGGACAGTACCTGTTTCATTTCGGAACGGTTGAGCCCAATTGCCCGTTTTGTGTTTACGGAGCAGGGCGAATTGACGGGCCAACCACATCGGTTGTTTGTGGCCTGCGTGGCTGTACGCCGTGCCGCTTGTATCACGCAAGCACTTGAAAAAACGAATTTGTAAACCAGGAGAGATGAAAGACATGTCGAAGAGAAAACGACTCGCGTTTACGCTCATTGAATTGTTGGTGGTCATCGGGATCATCGGTATCTTGGCGGCGTTGTTGTTGCCGGCGGTCGCGCGCGCTCGGGAAGCTGCCCGCCGTGCCCAGTGCCAGAACAACCTGCGCCAGATCGGTATCGCCTTGCACACGTTTTCCGACAGTGACAAGGATGGCCGCATGTGTAGTGGTGCCAGCGACTTCCGTCGTGACGGCTGCATGGACACGTGGGGCTGGGTGGCCGACATCGTGAACCAGAATTCCGGCGACGTCGCGTCCTTGATGTGCCCCTCGAACCCGCTCCGTGGCCCGGAAAAACTGAACGACTTGCTCGGCCATGACACGACCGACGCGAAAGACGGCGCGCCGCTCGATCGTTTATCATCCGGTATTTGCGGCGCCACGCAATGGGCAGGACTCAGTGGTTCTGGCAGCGGCGGCTCGTTTGCCGGTACCGATCCGAATACGGATGAGCGCGCGGCGATCGTCGCCCGGGCGTTCTTGGATCGAGGTTACAATACGAACTATGCTGCCAGCTGGTATCTGGTTCGGAGCGCGCCGAAATTCCAACTTGATGCCGGCGGCAATATCTCGACAATTGGCACCGCTGGAAATCAAGGCCTCAAGGGTCTCAGTACGACTCAGGGCCCTCTGAAGCGGCGCATCATGGAAACGGGCCCCGTCGTGACGTCCAAGATCCCGCTCCTTGGTGACGCGGCGCCGGGCGATGTTGACGAGGCGATCTTGGCACAGACGCTTTCGTACGGCCCGTTCCTGGCTGACGGCACAACCGCCGATCCGTTCGCGAACGGCAAGGCAGACACGAAGAAGTTCATCGAAGCAGGTGAATTGCTGGCCGAGGCGTTCAATGACGGCCCCGCGACATACGTCGATCCCACCAACGGTGTCGACTTGATCGGGCACGCGGTCGAGTTGAACACGCAGATCAACTGCGAAGTGGCCGGCAATTGCCCGCCACCGATCGCCGGCAGCAATACCTATCTGCAAGATACCCGCGACTGGTACGCCGTTCACGGCGGTGGCAAGAAAGCGGGCTGCAATATCCTGATGGCCGACGGCAGTGTGCTTGTCTTCTTTGACTCGAACAATGACAAGTTCCTGAACCCTGGGTTTCCTGTCCCGGCCGACTTAACGCCGGACCAATACGCCGGAATCGGTTATACCGACTCCACCGTGGAACTGCCGGCCGCGCGCATCTTCAGTGGAGTGTTCCTGGTCAACCTTCAGAAGCACCACGCATTCGAGTAGCCCGCCATGCCAATGCTTGGCTGAACCCAGCCGATTCCAGGCTGAATAAGTACCCCCGTCATTGGGCCGTTGCGCGGGCGCGAGCCCGCACAACGGCCTTCCTCAAACAGTAGTGATAATGGCATGTTCCCTAATACAACTCAATGGCTTCGCCTGCTCGCCGCGGTCGCGGCCGCCACGGCCGTGCTGGCCGCCCCGTCATGTTCGGATCAAACCGCAATTTACACCGTCGAGACCAAAATCACGCGGCAAGGTAAAGTGATTCGGCAGCCCGCGCTCAAGACGATCGCTCTTGTTCGCCAAGAAGCCGCCGCGCCCGGTCCCCGCGCCACCCTCGATAGTCTGGTGCACGACTTTGGCCAAATGGACCCGCTGACTGTCGGCAAGCACGTTTTTGTTATCAAGAATACCGGTGACGCACCGCTGCAATTGAAAAAAGGCCCAACGACTTGCAAATGCACGCTCAGTAGCTTGAATCGGCACAAGCTGCAACCAGGCGAATCGGCGCGTGTCGTGCTGACGTGGAATTCGGGTCGCGATCCCGTCTATCTCCACCGGGCCACGGTATTCACCAACGACCCTCGGAATCAGGCCATTCAGCTGACCGTGAAGGGCCGTGTTCGCGTCCTGTTTCAGTGTGAACCCAGTGAACTGGTCTTTTCGCGCGTTGGCCCGGACGAAACGCCGTCCGCCACCGCGATTGTCTATTCCCAAACGTGGAATGCCATGAAACTCAGTCCCATCACCCCAACGGTCGAAGGACTCGCATGCGAAATCCAGCCGGCAACCCCGGAGCAACTCGGACCGCTCAACGCCACATCGGGATATCAGCTGACGCTCACTGTTCCGAGCGGCGTCGAAGCCGGTTTCTTCAACTTCCCGGTACGGATCCACGGCGAACCGGATTCCAAGAAGGCTGGTGAAACAGGCGCCGCGGACTGCGAATTGATGATCTCAGGAAAGAAGCTGCGGCGACTCGGTATCTACGGGCCCGCCATTGATCTGGCCGGAATCGTGCGGCTCGGCCGTATACGACAGGGCAAGGGGGTCCACGCCCGTTTGTTGGTCAAGATACGCGATCCCGAGAAACGAATCACCGTCCAGAGTATCGAATGTCAACCTGAGTTTGTGAACGTCCGGCTTGAACCCTACAAGCAAGATGAAGGTCGGAAAATCGGTTTGTATTACCTGTACGTCGATGTCGCACGTGACGCACCGACGTTTCGGCTGCCACCAGGTCAATTCGGAAGCGTTCATTTTTATCTCGACCATCCGCGCATCCACGAACTCGAGTTACCCGTGGACCTGATCATCAGCGCGCGATGAACCACGATGGGATTTCCCACGTGTGGCCGAGCCGGCACGAACATGGTTAAAACTCCGATCCTCCAACATGACCGACCAAGAA
>CAZSOG010000755.1:0-3641 GCA_964607555.1 uncultured Pirellulaceae bacterium
CCACCGGCCGGCCGCGATAGGTGATCACGTACTCGGCCCCCTCTTCCCGCACACGCCGCACTTCCTTTCCCATCGAGTGTGGTCATGTAGACACGTTTCCCGGCCGCGATGACGCCATCAAACCGCGGCGTGGATTCGAGCCGATAGGCCGCGTGTTTTTCGCCATTGATCGGCGATACGGCGAGCAGCAGGGCGCCGCGCCGGCCCTCGAACGCCGCCTCCTGATCCGCTAGTTGCTGCTGAATCTTGGGGCTATCGAGCGACCGTGACGCGGCGACTTCATCCACCACATCAGGAGGGCCGACGACCAGTAGCGTGTTTTTCGCCAGTAACAAAGACGTGACCTGGACCGGC
Source organism: uncultured Pirellulaceae bacterium (assembly GCA_964607555.1). Taxonomy (GTDB): domain Bacteria; phylum Planctomycetota; class Planctomycetia; order Pirellulales; family Pirellulaceae; genus JAJSAJ01. The sequence continues at coordinate 355 of CAZSOG010000755.1, forward strand.
GTATCCGCCGACCACTTAGGCACGAATCGAGTCACCGCCAGAGTTCGCGAACCGACCCGTTTGCCGTTCTTGCGTATCGGTTTCTTCTCGGTCGATGCCCGCACCACCGGCGCGCGCTTGGAGGCGGCGAACAATTCGAATTCCAGTGGCGTGGTCCAGCGATAGTACTGCCAGTGCCGGCCGAATCCGTAAACGTTGTTGTCATCGAAGACCATGATGCGTCCCGCCGGAACTCGGCGCCCCGCCTGATAGTACCCGCCGGCGCCCGATGCCCACGCGCGACCGTACAGCCAATAGGTGCGGTGCCACATGCTGTCGTCCAGCAATCCCGTCGGGCTGAACAGATGGTCGTCGTCGCCCAGCTGTTCCTTCACCGGAACGTATTGGACGAACTTGCGTTTTCCGTCCAGATGGAACGGCAGCGACCGCATATAAACGTACTTGCCGTCGCTCGACAACACATCGGGCAACGCCACCGGCATGTTCAGTCCCTGGATATCCGACTGGAGATTCAGGTTCGTATTCGGATCTTTATCGTCCAGAATGGTCTCGGACAGTTTATTTCCCGTTTTCGGATCCAATCGCAACAAGCGAATGCCGCCATCCAGGAACATCGATCGCCCGGCCGCGCAATACACGGTGTCATTCTGCACAAGAACACTGCCATGCACGGGCCACACCGATTCGAGTTGTTCCTGCGCGCCCATTTGGCGGTTTTCGGGAGCGGCTCGATAGCGCCACACCAGTTGCCCATCCGCCGCGCGGAGGCAATAGACATACCCATCGGTCGATCCGAACAAAACGCGTCCCTTCCATACCGTGGGCGGTGAGTCGACACGCGCACCGGCCGTGAAATTCCACGCCAGCTTGCCGGTTACCGCATCCAACGCATGTACGGTGTGGGTGTCGGAAGAGGCGACCAACAACTTGCCTTCGGCCACGACCGGACTGGTCAGATTGCCGCCCAGGGATTGGGTCCATACCGTCTTCAGGCCGTCGACCGGCAGATCGGTGTCGACCCGGCCGCTCCGTGCCGCGTCGTGGCGAAACGTCGGCCAATCCGCGGCGTCCGCCAGACTGGTGATGGCCGTGTCGTACGCCGGGCCTTTCTCCAATCGCTCGCGGTCCGGAACATCGCGTCGTGGAAACCCCTTCCTGGCCGGTGGTGCCAATGCCGTGAATCCGAACAGCTTCGCCTCGAGGTAACACGCACACGGATGCTCCGGCGCGTAAATCAGCCCGTTGGCGGGCATGATGCCATAGTGGCAGGCGCCGCGGACCCAGTGGTGACAGATCCAGTTTTCGTTGGCCCAGTCAATGAACTCGATGCCCGTCCGCGAAAACAGCAAGTACTTGTCGGTCGCTTTCGCCCGGTAGCAACGGTGGTGGAACCAGTGCGTTGTCACATTCGGTGGAAACTCCTTCTTGACCGCGCCCGTGTGAATGTCGCGTCCCGTCATGATTCCCGAGTCCGAACCGACTGCCACTGCTCCGGACCACACCAGATCACCCGAGATCAGCAGATCTGCGGGCGTTCCCATGTGCCCGCATGGCGCCTGCACGGCTTTCCAAAGCGTCTTGCCATCCGCCGCCGAAAGCGCGTGCATCGTAGTCGTGCGCGGAGGCTGATCCCCTTCGGCGACCTGGCCGTTGAACATCACGACATCGCCATGAATCACCACGGTGGTTCCACCCGAGCTGCGCATCTTCTCCTTGACCGGCAGCGGCTCCGATTGCCAGACGCGCCGGCCCGTCTTCGGATCAAGGCATTCCAAACGGGTGCCATCATGAAAGATCACGTGTCCTGAATCCGCCGTGAGGCTCAGTGAAATCAGATCCGTAACTTTTTTCCACAAGGTCTTGCCGGACTTCGCGTCGACAGCCATGAGCGTTCGTGGTGCCTTCGTCCATAGCGGGTTGGTGACGTCCGCCTTGATCTGCGCGAGGTTCTCGTAGTGCTTGTTGGGGTCGCTTCGCAGTGGCTGGCCGTCGGCGGCTACTGACAATAACAAGACGCCGTCCTGGTAGAGGATCTCTTCGGTCGCCTTGGTTCCTTCGTACGTGCGGACCGTTTTGCCAGTGGCGGCATCCAGCTCAACCAAAGGGGCGTCGATCGACAAGGTCGTATAAACATGATCTCCGATCGCAACCAGCCGGCGCGCCAGGATCTGCGGCCCGCTCTTCAGCGGCCAAAGGTACTCGTGCCAGCGTGTGATCGGTCGCTCCCAGAGAACCGTTCCGTTGAATGCGTCGCGCGCAACCAATGTCCAGACCGGTGGAATGAGGATGGACGGCCGCGGTGACTTGTCCAGAACATAGAAGACGCGTCCGTTCGCGGTCACGACCGCGCTGATCGACGACATGTGATCATGATGACGCGAATAGCGGGGGCTGCCAATCCACTGGTAACGATTCACGGGTTCGATAAACGTGTCGTGCGCCACGGCATTGTTCGTCGGATCATGCAGATAGTGAGTCCATTGATCCCGGCCGGCCGGCCATGGCTTGACAGTTTGTTTCCACTGGTCGCCATGTTGTACATAGGCAACTCCATTCGGCACCAGAACACGCATCAGCTCCGCTTTGGCAACCGCGTCGGCGTGCTCGACCACGATCAGGTTGACCGAGTCCTCGATGAATGGCAGCTGGCCACCCGCCCATTGCTCGATCGACACGGGTCCGTACAGACCGAGCGACTGGACATGTTTTCGCGCGGCAGCGACGTTAGCCGCGCTCGAGTCGAGTCCTTGTACGCAGTAACTGGTATTGGCATGCAGCGCAGCCGTTAACTCACCTTGTCCGCATCCCACGTGCACGACGACTCCGCCACGAACTCCCGTCTCGTCGAGAATTCGTCGCGCCGCTTGCCGGGGTGAAGCGGCGTCCGCATTCGCGACTGTAGCCAATACGAATACGAATCCAACCAACAATTGCAATGTCCGTCTGTTCATGGCCCGCGACCTCCTCGTAAAGCAATCAGTATGTCTTCGCTCGCTTGACTTCAGGATTCCGCCTGCGGCCGCCTGCGGCGCGCTGCGCCGGAATTCGCGTGTCAACCAAGCGACCGCCTGATGATCGATCCTACCCCTATCCACGCCGCAACGCAACAAATGCCAGTATATTCGTGGCATGAGAGGAAGGCCCGTTCGTGCAGCTCTTGCGGTGTCGGCGGGTTGCGGGCGGGCGGAAGGGTGGGGACTGGGATTGGGATTACGCGGTGGGGCGTTGGGGACGTCTGCCGGGGTATGCGTTTGGGACGGGGTTGCGGTCCGTTCGGAGAACAGACC
>CAZSOG010000756.1:0-3636 GCA_964607555.1 uncultured Pirellulaceae bacterium
AGACGACGCCACTGACGCGCAACGGGTCGCCGACCTCGAGAATCGCACCGGGTCCCACTGGCGCGAACGTGAGGAAAACGTCATAACGCTGGCCGCCGATTTCCAGCAACGGCCCGCAGCGTGGGGAACCGGGCAACAGACCGTCAAAGGGCGGCAGTACCCGAGCACCGCGGGGATCGTTGTTACGCGTCAATACCAGCATCGATGCGTACGCACCGTAATGTGTCGTGCCGCTCGGCAAGTCGCGGAACACGCCACCGCCGTAGTTCATTTTCACATCGCCCGTCAGATCGCCCTGGGGACCGACACCGGACTGCCAGCCGTAAGGGTCATCAAAGAACCAATAGCCGGTCGGCACGGTATCTTCGGAAACTTGCGCGCGGACGCCGATCCCCGGCCGCCACGAGGTCGTGTAGAAGTAGCCCCACTGGTCCACGTCCTTGGGAACCAAACTGGGTGGAAGTCCGCTGTGCGTCATGCACGTATAGGGCATCTCGCCGATCGCGCGACGGTCTTCCGGCAGCAATTCATACGGGTAGAGGCCTTCCCGGCCTTCGCCCTGCCGAATGCCGGGCCAGCGGCGCTCGATCAACTGCGCGATGGCGCCGTCGGGATCTTCAAACGTCAGGTTGGGAAATAATGAAAAGTTCCCGTGCGGCCCGAGCCATGCGACGTCGCCCGGCTCGTACGGATAGCAGGTGTGGCCCATGTCAATGCGAAACTCGCGCGCCGGGGCGTTCGGGTCATCCGGTTCGGGCGGTGGTGGTTCGGACTCGGCGGGTGGCGCGACGAAGCGATTGTCACCGGCCACGAACCAGCGCGCACGCCAGCGGGCCGTGGGGCTTCGATTACCGCGTTCACCGTGCACGACGACCTTTGAATCGGGTGTGACGACGACGGAAGCCCCCCGGCGGCTGGCCATCCACAGCACGCCGTGATCGTCGCGGTACTTGGCGGTTACGTCGCAGACATATTCGCCCGGATCGTGAAATACAAGCGGCTCTCGCGCGCTGCTCGCCACGAAGACGCCGTAGCGATTCGCCCGGCCAGCCATGCTGCGCTCCACCGTGTGTTGCCGGTCGGAATAAGGGTAGTGTCGCCAGCGGATCTCCACGTCCGCCGGGACGCTCGGATAGACGCGCACCTGCGGCACGATCCTCACGCCGGGCCGGAGCGGAGTGCCCGGTTCCGGAAAAACATCGATGTCCAGTGAACGGGCGATATAGACGTCATACGTGCCGCCGATTTCATACGGATTGTTCGCCACGTCATGTATCGTTCCATGCAGCTCGACGATGTGATGGCCGTACTGCCGAAACGCATGATCAAACCTCCCGCGGCCCGTCAAATGATACATGTCCCCAAGGCTCGGGTTGCCGTAAGTGGGAGCGACCGGTGGTATGACTCGGTCGCGCACGACATAGTCAGGGCGCAGTACGCTCAAATCATGTTGGCCGGCGATCAATGGTTGCGGGCCCAGCGTTGTGGTGCTCCCGTCCGGGGCGGTTACGGTTACCTTTAGCCGGCTGTCGGCAAAACGAAACGGAATCCGCGGGTGACGCATGACGGGCGGCGGCCGATCCGTGCGGGCAACCAGCGGCACGTACGGATCGAGCGGGTATGAGATCGGCCGGCCCGTACGGGGGTCGTCGCGCGGGATCACCAGCTTGTCAGGTGGCAGCAGATTGCGTGGATTGATGGCGTAGTGGCCGCGGTCTTCGCGGGCAATGGTCCCGCGCGTGCCGCCCGGACCGACCGATCCGAGCAACAGGCAGGCGAGCCGGCACGGAGCAGCATCGCCGACTTTCAACCCGGCCATATACCATGGTCCCCCGTCGAATTCGCCGTCTTCGTAGCCCTCCGGGCCGAGACCGCCGATGTGCGCGGAAACGCCGTACCAGCCGGCGGGCAATGCGCGCGGTACCTCGAACCGAAGTACCTGGCGGGTCTGGGCCGCGCCATTGCGGTACTGCCAGCTCTGCCGCTCGATGACGTCGCACGGGACCCCGAACCCGGGCCCTCCGGGATGCCATTGCCGACGACCATCCGGTCGCGGTTCGGCCACCATTTCATTGTGTGCTTCGATCGGCAAACCGCTGGGTGTGAGCAGGTGGCTTGCCGACAGTCGCATGTGTGCGACCTGTCTCCCCCGCTCGTCGAACAACAGGTGCAGCGTGGGGACGATTTCCGGCTGGCGGATCGGCCGGTGCGAAGCCGAGTCGGGCGCGGTGGAAACGTAGAACAGTTCAACGGTAAGCTGGACTTGCGCGCCGAGCTGGACGTGTGCGGGCGTGAGTGTGGCATGGCCGAAGCACCACGCGTCCGGGCCCACCTTCTTGACCAACCCCGGCCAGGTGCCCGGTTGTTGCCGCTTGTCCACGACCGGAATGATCAACGCCGGCGAGCTGCTCCAATGACTGGCGACGATGTGGGTCAGCTGCTCGCGAAGTCCGGGCGGTATTTCCGAGGGCCGCAGTGTGCCGCCGGCGGGAAGCACATCGCGAAGGTGCGGCGGCAGGTCTTCGAGCGGAAACATGCTCGAATTGATCTGCAGCGACGAGCCGGGGGGCGCGAATAGCTCGGCCTCGAACGTCCCGCCAACCCCCACCGGCACAATGACCTCATCGGCCGTACGGAGATTCACGATTCGGACAATCCGGGCCCGCCGATCGCCGGTCGCATTCCGCGATCCGATAACGCGTACACGGCCGGCCCCCGTGGGCACGATAGCAATACGCGCCGGGTCCGGCGCCGAATCGATCCTCGGCACCTGCCGAACTCTCCAGTCGCACAACGGGGACATTGGCCGCCGACGCGAGTCGAGTTGATCGCCCTCACGCTCAAACTCGTGTCGCGGTTGGAGCATATCAACACGCGGCGCGCGAGGTACTTCCTGGGGACTCGTAGTCGTGCCGAGCAGGCCCACGATCCCAAGGACAATGGAGAAACGCACGACTTGCTCGGCAATGTGCGGGCACCATCTGGACAGACCGACACGCCTCCGAAGAGAAAAAACGAGAATCCACGTTCGTGCAATCAACATTCTCATGAGTGCACCGTTTTTCGTGGATATTGGGTACGCATTATCATTCTGGACGAAACCACTGCTGCCAGCCGCTTCGATGGGCCAAGAAGGCTCGATAGGCCAAGAAGTCCATCGTACCCATCTGTCTTGCAACGGTCAACACAGCAAGCAAAGGCGGATAGGCGAACTCTTGCAAGAAGCGGTGCTGTTCTCTCGACCTTCCGCACCGATAATGGTCCATTTGTACTGCCGCGTTGGAACATGTTACGATCGGTGTGCTGTGGGAGCGTGGCAACTATCGGTACATCACATTTACCGGTTATCACCGAATCGACACGACAACGAGGTAGGACCTCCCTCAGTACTTTGGAATCGCCGTGCCAAAGTAGACGGCCTGGTGGCGGTTGTCGTCGAAGGCGAAGTGGAGGTAGCGGCCGTCGGCGCTGACGAAGCCATCAGATTCTTAGGCTGCAGGATGCGCGCACCGTGCGCGCATGTGGCAGCCTAAGAATCTAACGAGGTTTCACCTCCAACCAACTGACGCATGGCGATGCATTGGAGACCTTCGGTCGCTCCCCGTGCGGGGTCAGGAGACCCGCGCACAGCGCTAG
>CAZSOG010000757.1:0-3634 GCA_964607555.1 uncultured Pirellulaceae bacterium
CTTATTTCTTATTTTTAATTTCTTATTTCTAATTTCTTATTTTCTTTTTCTCAGAGTTAAATCATGTCGACAACTAACGACACAACGGCATCGCTCGTGCCACGCACGGTTGGCACGCGGCTTGTATCGCTCGACGCGCTGCGTGGGTTCACGATGTTGTGGATCATTGGTGGGGGCACGGTCGTGCAATCGTTGTGGCACATCGGCCAGACCCCGGTCACGGAAATGCTGCGTCTACAGATGAAGCACGCGGGCTGGCAGGGTTTTCATTTCATTGACCTGATCTTTCCTTTGTTTCTGTTTCTGGTCGGTGTGGTCTTGCCGTTTGCCATTTTGGGACGCATGGAACGGGGTGTGTCGCGCCGGCAATTGTATTTTCACATCGCGAAGCGCACCGCGGTCCTGATCCTCTTGGGATGGGTAAACTACGGCATACTCCACTTTCAGTGGAGCGAGATGCGGTGGTCTACCGTGTTGGGCCGGATTGGGATCTGTTATTGCATCGCGGCCGTGCTCTTGATCCATGGCAACTGGAAAGTGGAGGCCGCGCTGATCGTCGCGATCCTCGCCGGCTATTGGGCCGCGGTCATGTACGTTCCGGTTCCCGGAGTCGGCGCCGGCGTGCTGACGCCCGAGGGTTGTTTGACCACGTATCTTGACCAGCATTTCATGCCCGGAAAACTCGGTCTTGGCCTGTACGATCGGCAGGGGATCTTGTCGACGTTCACGTCGCTGGCGACAACACTGATTGGTGTTCTCGCCGGTCGGTGGTTGCGGTCCGGAAAATCCGGCAACGTCAAGACACTCGGCTTCATCGCGGCGGGGCTCGTGACCCTTGGGCTTGGTTGGAAATGGGGCACGACATTCTTCATCAGCCGCAACGTGTGGACCAGTTCGTTCGTGCTGTATTCGGCCGGGTGGAGCTTGCTGCTGCTGGCGTTGTTCTATTGGATCATCGATGTGAGAGGCTATAAGGGCTGGTCGTTCTTCTTTGTCGTGATTGGAATGAATGCGATCACGATCTGGGTCGGCCAGCACGCGATCGACTTTGGCTACACGGCGGAGTTCCTGGTCGCGGGGGCGACACGTCACATGCAGACCATCCAGCCCACGGTGCTGTCCGTAACCGAGCTGACGCTGAAGTGGCTGGCTCTTTGGTTTTTGTTCCGCCACCGGGTATTCTTGAAGGCGTGAAGGCGAAGAAAGGGAACACTAATCATCACTGATCAACACTGATTAAACCGCATTAGAGAGTCTGCAACACGCAACATACTCCCGGCGGGTCGCAGAAGAGTCGAAGCCATCTCAGGATGAGAATTACCGATATTTGCGAGAATCAGCCGTGATGAGTATTTTTTTCTTCCGGTTCGCCAACCGTTGGGATTAGTGGTTACTTGAATTCGTCACTCGAAGAGTTAAGAGGGTGAAGCCCTTGCCTGTTGTTTGAAGGAGTTTGATGCGATGACGATACGAACGCGTGTTTCGCCGGCGGTATTACTTGCTACGATCTTGGCGATGGCCGCCGCGGCACACGGCGCGGACGCGACGGCGGTCACGATCGATGTGTCGAAGACGAGTCCGCCGATCAACAAGTATATCTACGGCCAGTTCATCGAGCATTTGGGGCGGTGTATCTACGGCGGTATTTGGGCTGAAATGCTCGAGGACCGCAAGTTCTATTTTCCGATCACCGCGGACTATGCGCCGTACGTACAGTCCGGCGGCATGGCGAAGAACCCGCGCGTGCCGGTGGTGGGCCGCTCGCCGTGGCAGATCGTGGGCCCGGCGGACTCCGTGACCATGGTCGAGACCGATTCGTTTGTCGGCCGGCATACACCACGGATCGCCGCCGGGAGTGGTATTCGCCAGAACGATCTTGCCCTGGTTGCCGGCAAGACCTACGTCGGTTACATCTGGCTGAAGGCGGCCGCTGGTTCGGCCAATGTGCGCGTCTCACTTCGCGGCGCCACCGGGGAACGCGTGATTGACAACGTAGGCAAGGCATACGCGAAGTACCCACTGAAGTTCACCGCGACCGAAGCGACCGAGAAGGCATCGCTGGAGATTCGCGTCACCGGCGGGGATTGTCTTGTCGGAACAGCCTCGCTCATGCCGGCCGATAATGTTGATGGCCTGCGCGCCGATACGCTTGCACTGCTCAAGCAACTCGGGGCGCCCATGTATCGCTGGCCGGGCGGGAACTTTGTCAGCGGCTACGATTGGCGCGACGGAATCGGTGACCGTGACCGCCGTCCGCCGCGCAAGAATCCGGCATGGACGGGAGTGGAACATAACGACTTCGGCATCGATGAGTTCGTTGGCTTGTGCAAGCGACTCGATGCCACGCCACTGATCACGGTCAATACGGGGTTTGGGGACGCCTACTCGGCGGCTCAGGAAGTCGAATACTGTAACAGCGGACGCGACACGATCGCCGGTCGGTGGCGCGTTGCGAACGGGCACACCGCGCCATACGGCGTCCACTGGTGGTGTGTCGGCAATGAGATGTTCGGCCCGTGGCAGTTGGGGTTCATGCAGCTTGGCCAATATACGCTCAAGCACAACCGAGTTGTCGCGAAAATGCGTCACGTCGATCCGACCATCAAGCTGATCGGCGTCGGTGCACTGAATGGAACGAACCCACGCCACGATCCGAACGAAAAACGGGGTTGGTCCCGCGGCATGCTCCAGCAATGTGCCGATTCCATGGATCTGATCTCCGAGCACTTCTACTGCGGCGGTAATGACGACCTGCTGAAACACGTTCGGCAAATCCCGGACCAGATCCGTCATAAGGCGGACGGGCATCGTAAACTACGCGCCGAACTGCCGAACCTGAAAGATAAAGACATCCGCATCGCCATGGACGAGTGGAACTACTGGCACCGACCGTACGAATACGGGGAGCTCGGCTGTATCTACCACCTGCGTGACGCGTTGGGGATCGCTGCCGGGCTGCACGAGTACTTCCGTAACACCGACATGATCTCGATGGCCCATTACGCGCAGACGGTCAACGTGATCGGTTGCATCAAGACGACGAAGACCGACGCCGCGTTCGCCACGACGGCCCTGCCACTGATGCTGTACCGTCATCATTTTGGCGTCGTCCCGGTACAGGTCACGGCCAAGCCGCCCTTGGATGTCATGGCCGCGCTCAGCGAGGACCATAAGGCGCTTACGATCGGCATCGTGAACCCGACATTGCAGGCTGCCGCGGTCGACATTCAGCTCAACGGCGCGGCGCTCACGGGCGGTGGCACGCGCTGGCAGATCGCCGGCGATCCGAAGGCATACAACGAGCCCGGCGCGGCGCCGCGTGTTGCCATCAACCGGCGGGCGGTTGATCATGCCACCGGAAAAGTCGATGTTCCTTCCTGCAGCATTACACTCTATTCCCTGGAGCTGAAATGATTCGAAGACTTGCACGACTGATGCCGAACTTGGGGACGCGCGCACGTGGTGTGCCGGTGGCCTGTATTCTGTTTCTGCTGAGCGCCGGCGGCGTGCGCGCGGACCAGCGGGCTGATTTTCTTTCGGCGAAGCCCGTTTGGCCGGCGGGGCGTGACACGGAGATGAACCTCTTGGTTGGATACCGCACGACGATCCAGGCCAAGGTGGGCGCGTCCGCCAC
>CAZSOG010000758.1:0-3626 GCA_964607555.1 uncultured Pirellulaceae bacterium
TTCTTGGTTCCCTGGGCACTCGACGCAATTACGAGCTCGCATCTGGCCAGCCCGATCGGGCGCCAGCTGTTGACATTTTACGGTGAACTGCAAACCTCGCACATGGGATTTGAATTTCAAGCGGTACTCACCGCGGCAGAGGACGGCGCGCTGAAGAACCTCCTGGTCCAGTTGGACGATTCGGCCCAGAGTAAGGCCAACGACGCATTAGAGGATGCGGAAGCGCGTTTGCACGGTCTGATCCGCGATTTCGAGTTTCAACAACAGCGGTTGAACGAGCGCCAAGCACTCGCGACCCTGGAAACCCACGGTTATGATGAACAGGAGGAACTGGCTCTTCTCGAACAGATTATCCAACAAGAGCGCAAACGGCAGGGGATATCAGCGCCCACGGATGGGTAGCGTGCCATGCGCCGTATTTCGAGCCTGAGACCCAATGGGGGGGAGCGGCGAAGAAATACATTCCGGTGTCTTGAAAGCGCAAGCAAGCGCAGGAGGAATTGACACGTGGACCATTTTGAAACGGATTTGCACGAATTAGTCGCCAAAGGAAAGGCAAACGGGTACCTGACGTACGATGAGGTCAATGAATACCTCCCGGACGAAGATGTCAATCCGGATAAACTGGACAACCTGTTGATCGCATTGGACGAACTTGGTATCGAACTGACCGATCAACCACTCGAACCGAAAGACGTGCCCCCGCCACCGGCCGCACCGAATGCCGACGATATCCAGCTGGCTCTGGAGAAGGACGAGACACCGCTCATCGCGGCCGAAGACTTGCCGAAATTGAGCGACGACCCGATCCGCATGTATTTGTCGCAGATGGCGGAAATCCCTTTGCTCACACGCGAAGAAGAGATTTCACTCGCCAAGAAAATCGAGGTGACGCGGAAACGGTTCCGCCGCACCGTGTTGGGATGTCATTACGCCATGCAGGCGGCCGTGCAGACGCTATCCCGCGTGCATTGCGGTGACCTTCCATTCGATCGTACGATCAAAGTCTCGCTGACCGAACGGTTGACCAAAGAGCAGATCCTGGCACGTATGCCGCACAATCTGCGGACCCTGACCCATCTGGTCGAAGAGAACAAGCGCGATTTTGGCGTGCTGGTCCGCAAGTCGGTACCCGGCGTGGAGCGTGCCGCGGCACGCAAACACTTCCTGCGAAGACGGCGAAAATGCCTCCAGCTGGTCGAGGAAATGAGTCTGCGCACGCGCCGCGTGCAGCCCCTGATGAAACAGCTCGAAGAGTTCGCGGATCGAATGGAGGCGATTCGATCCCAATTGCATGCCCTGCCCGATACGCCGCGGGTGAAAGACGAGCGGGCGAATCTTCGCCGTGAACTGCGCGACTTGCTGCAACTTACGCAGGAAAGCCCACGCAGTCTGCGAAAACGGTGCAACGCGTTCCGCACCCAATTTGAAGCCTACGAGCTGGTCAAGAGACAGTTGTCAAGTGGCAATTTGCGGCTGGTTGTGTCGATCGCGAAAAAGTACCGCAATCGTGGACTGAGCTTCTTGGACTTGATCCAGGAAGGGAATACGGGCCTGATGCGCGCGGTGGACAAGTACGAGTACCGGCGTGGGTTCAAGTTCTCGACCTACGCGACCTGGTGGATTCGGCAAGCGATCACACGCGCGATTGCCGATCAGGCACGAACGATCCGTATCCCGGTTCACATGATCGATGTTTTGTCTAAACTAAGGAATATTCAAAAGAGGCTCTTGCAAGAGTATCGTCGAGAGCCGACAACAGAGGAGGTTGCCGTCCGTGCGGGGTTGACAATCGAAGAGGTCCGGCGTGTTTTGGACATTGGTCGGCATCCGGTCAGTTTGGACCGGCCCGTGGGCGATGGTGACGATTGCAGCTTCGGCGAATTCGTCGAGGATACGACAAGTGACAATCCGGTACGTTCGGCCAACAATGGCATCCTGCGCGAAAAAATTGACAACCTGCTCAAGACGCTCACCTATCGGGAACGCGAGATTATTCGGCTCCGGTACGGTTTGGGCGACGGCTACACCTACACGTTGGAGGAGGTGGGACGTATCTTCAAGGTCACGCGTGAGCGGGTGCGTCAGATTGAAGCCAAGGCGGTCCGCAAGCTGCAGCATCCGGTTCGCAGCCAGCAGCTGGCGGGATTTCTTCGTGAAGTCCCTACCTGATGGGACGCGAATGGCTCGCCAGTTCCCCACACTGCGAGCTTACTCCAGCACAAGCAACCGCTGGTCTTCGGACCGGCGGTTTTTTTTATTGTCACGCGTTGCCGAGACCGTCGGACCCCGTCCGCTCCACAAGGAGGTCTCGATTTTTCACCCCCATTTATTTCAAGGAGCCATTTCGTTCATGTCTGTAACAACCAATGCCTTGCGTGAACTGCACCGAATCCACCGCCAGCTGACCGATTTGCGTGGCCGATTGGAAAAAGGGCCCCAGCAAGTGGCCGCCCGGCAAGACAACGTGTCGCGCATGGAACAGGAACATACGAAACTCAAGGAAACGCTTACCAAAACGCGCGTCCTGGCCGACGAGAAACAATTGCAACTCCGCCAACGCGAGGACCGAATAACCGACCTGCGCGCCAAGCTGAACGGCTGCAGCAGCAATCGAGAATACCAGACGTTGCAGGAACAGATCGCCGCCGATATCCAGGCGAACAGTGTCTTGTCGGACGAAATTCTCGAAGCCCTCGAACGTATCGACCAGCAGCAGGAGCACCTGCAGCAATCGGAGTCCGATTTGACCAAGTCGCACGATTCGCTGCAACAGCTCCAACAGCGTGTCGACGGCGAACGGGACGGCCTCCAAAGCGAGTTGGAGCGAGTCACCGAGGAATTGAAACGGGCGGAAGCGACCTTGCCGGCCGAAATCCGTGCCGAGTATTTTCGTATCACACACGCGCGCGGCGAGGATGCGTTGGCGCCGGTCGAAGACAATACGTGCGGGTCCTGCTTCCACGTACTCAGCCCCCAGACTATGAACGAACTGTCACTCGGCAAGCTGGTGTTCTGCAAAAGTTGCGGCACGCTGCTGTACGCGCCCGAGGATACGAACCCCTGAGCTCGCCGGGAGCTGAGTGACTCCGACGCATGCAATTGCCGGCGTAGCAGGTCGAGCACGCGCGTGGCCACCGTAGACGTTGACTCGTCGGCGGGGTCTTGCCGAACAAAGTTCTTGGTTACGCGGAGATTGTCGGGTCCCTGTATAACCACGGGAATGACCGTACGGTTCGCTTGCGCGTCCGTTTGCGGCGCACCGGTCGCGATGCCCGAATCGGCATGCGTGCGTTGCCGTGCGGCAACGGCCAGCATGGCAACACGCGTGGTGGCGTCGTTGCCCGCCTGCCACAGTGGATCGCCGATCCCGAGTGCGTGCCGCGCGCGACCCTCGCTCGGCGCCACGTATCCGCCGGCCAGCACCTGCTCCGCTTCCCCGGCCTGTCCGATCGCCGCGGTCACCGCACCACCTGTCCCCATCTCAACGAATGCGATTGTCGCTTCTTGGCATTCGAACGGCTACAATAGGCTCATTCAAACGCAGTGTACGGTCTCCCGGATTGTGCTCGGCAACGCGCGCGCCGGTCGGTGAAGTCGTCGACGTTGGCTCGATCCGCGTGTTC
>CAZSOG010000759.1:0-3626 GCA_964607555.1 uncultured Pirellulaceae bacterium
TGGGGGCGGGAGGGCAGCCGAGTTGCGGGCGGCGGGTCGTGCAGAATCATACGTTTCAGCGTGCCGGGATCCGTCAATTGGTTGGAGGCAACGCCTCGTTAGCTTCTTAGGCTGCCACATGCGCGCGCCGTGCGCGCATGTTGTTGCCCAAACATCGAGCCCCTACAGCCTACAGCCTACAGCCTACAGTCTACAGTCTACAGCCTACAGTCTACAGCCTCCAGCCTTGCGGGCGCAGCCCACGTTAGGATCGAGGTAGAACGAAGTGTCGCACAAAACAAGTGACTATTATCGTAAAGTCGTCGACGACTTTAAAGCCAACATGGCAATCGCTTTCGATGAACTTCTTCCCAAATGGAACTACCGCGCCATTCCGCAGTGAATACAACACTTGTTCATGCGCCGGTCCTTAGTTCGACTGTTTGATTTTCGGGGATTAGACGCAACCCAACACGACATATTGTGCCTCCGCATCGAAGTCAAACAGTCGAATTAGTCTCAAAATCTTACGATGGGTTCCGAGTCCAGCGCGTGTGCGTCCCGCTCGGAGTCGCATGCCGCATTCTTTCACTTCGTTACCTCGTTCGTTTTGGGAGTTTTCGGGGCCGGCAAGGACTGCAGGTAGGTCACGAGATCGCGCAGGTCGGTCTTCCGTTCAAACAGTTTATCGAGTCCCTCCGGCATCAAGGATCGGCCGGTGCTGGTCAGCTCGTCAATGTCGGCCCGCACGAGCACATGGCGCGCGCCCTGGGCGTCGACCAACGTGATACTATTACCCGTCTCGCTGACGATGATCCCCGAGACGATGCGGCCGCGGGATGTGAGTACCGAGTACTCGACGAAACGCGGTTCCACCGACTGATTGGGATCCAACAAGGCGACCAGGAGTGTCTGGGTCGAGCGGTCGGTGAGTGCGAGCAGATCGGGGCCGACGTTCGTGCCCTCTCCCTCGAGTTGATGGCAGGTCGCGCAATGTTTGGCAAACACTTTCCGGCCGCGCGTCGCGGACCCCGTTTGCCGCAACTGCGAACGATAATGGCGTATTGCGGCGTCGATTTCCTTGGGGCTTTGCGTGCCAAACAGGCGTGCCGCCCGTGCGGCGATATCGCTCGACCCCGATAGCAGCAGTTTGTTACGAGCTACCGCGCCAATCTCACGGGCCGCGACCGTGCCGGACGCGATGGCGTCGAGCAGGGTGATCGTCCAGTTTCTTTGGCGCAGCAGAACATCCAGGATCCGCGGCCGCACTTCCGGGCCGGCCTGATCCCAGCTTTGTAGCAGAAGCCGTGGCAAGTTCTCCGGGGCCAGCTGCGCGATGCGTGACACGGCCGTGCATTGCATCGTCAACGGATTTCGTGGTGTCACGAGCTGTGCCAGTTGCACGACGGCATCTTGCAGTTGGTCCGGAGCGCGGCCTCGGCCGACGAGCCGCACTGCCTGGATTCGCTTTTCCGGCGGCGCCCGTTCATCGAACGCGACGCGTTCGGCGCGTTCCACCATGTTTTTGGCGGGTGCGATTGCTTGACGCAGACTCGGCGTGCCGGAGCGTTCAAGGTCACTGAGTGACCGGGCATGCGACTGCAACGCGTCGTCCAGGTCCGCGAGGAGTTCGAACTGCCATGTCTGATAACGCCCGGCGTGTGGCTTGAGTATCGTTGTCAGCCCGCGCGCCAACGCACGATCGTTGCCGGACTCCAGGCAAAGTCGCATGAGATTCCGCACGATGGCAACACATGGTTCGTCCTGGCCCGGTCGGGCGAGCACGGACTCGAGCAGCGTTCCAGGGAACGGCGTTGCCGAGCTGAGGACGGCGGTTGTGATATAGGGATCTTGGGCGTTTCGGTCCACAATCTCAGCGAGCGCCTTCGCGGCCCGCCGGTCCGGCCATTCGCCCAGGCTGAATGCGAGTTGCAGGCGCACCCGTGGATCCGAGTCGGTGACGCGGCGCAACAGGGCCACCTGCAAATCCGCGCGCGCCGGCAGTTGACGCGTGCTGATCCGAATCGCGTGCCGCCGTACGGCTGGATGCGCGTCATCAAGTGCCGCGATCAGTATCTTGTCACGAGTGACCGCTAGTCCGTCCAGCGTGCACAAGGCGCTGAGCCGCACCGCGGGCGCGTCGGCCGTGGTCACCAAACGTTCGAGCGGCTCGATCGCGTCCGGATCACGGCGTTGGATTACCAGGCGTTGGACCATGTCACGGCGCGGACCGTTCGGCGTATTGAGTTGCTGAACGAGCCGCGGCGTACTCAAGCTTCCAAGCGGTTGGAACCGTCGCCCCGGCCGACCGATCGGCAGCACGCGATAGATGCGTCCTTTGCCGCGCCCCGCACTGAAATTGAGTTGCGCATGCCATTGCTTGGGAATATAGTCCGGGTGCTCGATCACCAGGCGATACATGTCGACAATCCACACCGCACCGTCCGGGCCGGTGCGCGCCTGCGTCGGCCGGAACCAGTGGTCGCGCGATGCCAGAAACTCGGACTGCTGTTCCACCGCATCACGCGTACAGGCGAATGTCACTCCGCGTTCGCTCAGCACGCCATGATAGACCAGGTTATAGGCCGGTTCACAAATGAAACATGCCTGCTTGAACGCAGGGCCGAACAGCCTGTCCCGATAGATCGCGATCCCGCACGCGGCCGTGAACCGATTGAGTGTCCAGAACTCATTGAAGCGGGGTAGCGCGCTGCTGATCGGATAAACGGAGGCGCAGGTAGGGGGCGTCATCAAGGCGGCACACGCATCGGCGGGGGCCAGGTACGGATTGCGACGCAGATAATGGTCGGGCAGGACACAGTGCCAGATCGGTTCGAGGTTCCGGCCGCCGAACCAGTTCCCCCAGTCGTCGCGACAACGGCCGAATTGCGACATGCCGGTCGCCGTCTGCATGTCACCCGAGCCCGGTCGAATGCGCAAATCGCGTCCATGGATGTCCAATTGCTTACCTGTCGAAGTCGACGTAATTTGGCCACCGCTGTCACCGTTGGCTGCGTAGATCCAGTTGTCGAGCCCCCAGCGTAGGCCATTGATGCGATGTTGCGGGTTGCCTTTGACAAATCCGTGGTACAGCACCGTGCGCCGGTCCGCCCTGCCGTCGCCATCCGTGTCCTCGGCGTAGAAGATATCGGGGGCGCATGTGACGAGCACTCCGCGACGCCATGCCATGACGCCGGTCGGGAAGCTCAGATCGTCAAGGAAAACCGTCGCACGGTCATAGTGCCCATCATGGTCGGTGTCCTGGAGGCAGCGTATGCGGCCCCCGCCCTGCCCTTTCGTGCCATCCTTGGCTGGATAGCCACCCATCTCGACGACCCACAGCCGACCATCCGGCCCCCAGTCGATCGCGATGGGGTCCTGAACCATTGGCTCGGCAGCCACGAGCTCCACGTGAAACCCGCGGCGTACCTGAAATGCCGCCAACGCTTCCCGCGGGGACTGGGGCCGGAATTTCGCTAGCAGTTGGCGAAATGGCGCATCACCGGCCTGGCATGCTGCGGGCACGCCCGACAAAGTGGTCAGCAGGATTAACCAGACAAAACGGCACATTCGTCAGCTCGTTGTATCGATTGCGCGGACACGCACGCAGTCAGCGTCATTGTAATGGGCGATTATTGGCACGGCCC
>CAZSOG010000760.1:0-3620 GCA_964607555.1 uncultured Pirellulaceae bacterium
AATACGTGAGCAAAGACGGCGGGGCCTTTGACGAAGCAGGTGGCCGACTTACGGCTCCGCAGCAGATCGCTCATGAATGATCCCAGGTTAGCGCCGCACCAGTCGGTGGCCGGTTGTGCCACGCCGCGTGGCGACCGAATACAATTAATTCAATCATTTTCACGGTATCGATGGTCACTTCGAGCGGGCATTGAGTGGCTGATCGCGCCGGCCGGCGCGCTCACCCGACCGCTCACCATCGAAATGCACGATGCAGGTATTGCAGGGTATTGCCGTTTCGCCGGGGATCGCCATCGGCGAATCGCTGGTCATCGACAACGAGGGATACGTAGTTCCTCGGCGTTTGCTCGCGCGCGACGAAATTGACGGCGAGCTGGCCCGTCTGGATGCGGTGATCGAGACGGTAGCCGCCGAGATCAACCGTGACCGCAACGCGGTCGCGGAGACTATCGGTGACCAATACGGCGCGATATTCTCGGCCCATCGCCAGCTGCTGCAAGATCCCAAGCTGCGTGAAGAACTCGAAGCGATGGTGCGGCAACAGCGCTGCGCGCCCGCGTTCGCCGTGACCAAATTGCTGCGCCGCTACGCACGCATGTTCCAGCAGATGGACAATGTCTACATGGCCGAACGGGCACATGACCTGCTGGATATCGAGCAGCGGCTCATGGCGCATCTTCTCGGCAAGCGGCGGCTTGACTTGAGTGATCTCGACACGCCGGTCGTTATCCTTGCCCACGACCTCACGCCAAGCCAGACGGCGCGACTGGATCGCGACAAGGTGCTTGGCTTTGTCACGGAGGCGGGCGGCGAAGGGGGGCATACGGCGATTCTCGCCAAGGGGCTGGAGATCCCGGCGGTCGTCGGTGCCGGAAACCTGTTGGGTGAGGTCGCTTGTGGTGATACGGTGATCGTCGACGGCGATCGTGGTGTCGTGATCTTGAGTCCGGACGCGCAATCGCGCGACCAGTACCGTGCCGAGGTACGGCGGCGGCGCGCCCAGACCGAGTCACTTGGCACGCTGCGAGATCTGCCGGCCGAGTCCCGCGACGGCGTGCGTATTCAGCTATTGGCCAACATCGAGTTCCCGTACGAGGTGGAGGCGTGCCGTGCGCGGGGCGCCGATGGGGTCGGGTTGTATCGGACCGAGTTTCTCTATTTGAGTACCGACTCCGAACCAACCGAGCAGGAGCATTACGAGGCATATTGCCGCGTATTGCACGCCATGGAGGATTGCCCGGTCGTCATTCGTACGCTCGACTTGGGCGCGGATAAAATGGGGAGTATCCCGTTCGTGGAGGACGAGCATAATCCCTGCTTGGGGCTCCGGAGCATCCGCCTGTCGCTGCGTAATATCGACATGTTTCGAACGCAGCTTCGCGCGATCCTGCGCGCCAGTACGGAGGGCCGTACGCGGCTCATGTTTCCACTGATCACGACGGTGCAAGAACTGCGGCAAGCCAAACTGGTGTTGCGCGAGACGATGGAAGATCTCGCCGATGAGGGGATTGCCTACGATCCGGATATCCCTATCGGGATGATGGTCGAGGTGCCCGCCGCGGTGATCATGATCGATCGATTCCTGAAAGAGGTCGATTTTATCAGTATTGGAACGAATGACTTGACCCAGTACGCGCTGGCGGTCGATCGCAGTAACAAAGAGGTCGCCAATTTGTACCACGCCTGTGATCCGGCCGTCTTGCGATTGCTGGAGATGACTCTCAAAGCGGCGCGCAAGATGGACGTCCCGGTCGGCGCGTGCGGGCAGATGAGTGGCGAGCCGCATCATGTGTTGTCGCTGTTGGGATTGGGGCTGCGCAGTTTGAGCGTCCCGCCGAGCGACATACCGATCGTCAAACAGCTGGTTCGCAGTGTCACGATCACTGACTGCGAAGCGATTGCTCGACGCGCACTCCAACTGGAGTCGGCCGATGAAGTCAATATGTACTTGAAAGAGGAATTGAGCAAACATGTTCCGACGCTGACCCAATGAGGGCCGGCACGCGGACGAGGGGGGCGGACGTTTTTTTTTGCCGCGTCCGTGATTCCTGTGTGAGTTGGATCGGAGTAGACTGACGGTGTCTGAAAACAGGGTAACGGAACCGAACACGTGTTACCGCCTGCGAATTCGTTTTCGCAAGGGAGGCCTGTTGCGCTGGATCAGTCACCACGACTTGATGCGAACATTTGAACGGCTGGCGCGGCGTGCCGATCTGCCGCTCCGCATGAGCGAGGGATTTCATCCCAAGCCACGCATTCGCTTTCCCTCCGCGTTGGCGTTGGGAATCGAGGGCCTGGATGAAGTCGTTGAGTTGGATGTGACCGCGCCGATCGCGGCCGAATCGGCGCGCGCACGACTGGCGGCGGTCGTGCCTGACGGTCTGGTCATCCAACGTGTTGAACAATTCGGTCCGGGAGCTGCCAAAGCTCGGATCCGGGCGACGGTGTACCGGTTCGCCGTCCCCGCGGCGCGCCGCGCCGCCGTGGCCCGTGCCATGAAAGATCTGGAAACAAGGGAAACAGTAACGGTCCAACGTCCCGATCGGCCCACGCCAGTCGACGTGCCACTCAATCTCGAGCACGTGGTCCTGGAAGACGACGCGGTGCGGTTTTGCTTTCGCGAGACGCACCGTGCCTCGGCCCGGCCACGCGATGTGTTGCGAGCGCTGGGACTGGAGGATTTAGAACAAGAAGGTGGTTATCTGCAGCGAACGGCCGTGGAGTTGGTAACGTGAATCGTGCCCACACACGACCGAATATGCTGCACCAGCTAATCAGCCTGGTAGGAGATAGTCCACGTCACAGAGGTGTTCGTCGACGCCGCATGCTGGTGTGCGTCGAACTCAAACACCCGAAACGAATTACCAGCATACGGAACCTGTTTTATGAAAAAGGACATGTTAATCAACGTATCGCAGCCGGAAGAATGCCGGATTGCCATCGTTGAAGATTCGGTCTTGGAAGAACTGTACATCGAACGCGCCAGCCAGGACAACTATGTCGGAAACATCTACAAAGGACGCATCGTGAATCTGGAACCGAGTATCCAGGCAGCGTTCGTCGACTTCGGTGTTGGCCGCAATGGATTCCTGCATATCAGCGATGTCGAACCGCAGTATTTTCGCCAAGGTGGCTACGATCCCGAGCAGGCCATGCAGGCAAGCGACGACGCGGACGCCGAGAGCTCGCGGGGTCGATCGAATAGCGGTGGGCGCCCGGACCGGGGACGCGGGCGGCGCTACAACGGTGGACGGCCGCGCGTGAAGCCGCCGATTCAAGAGCTGTTCCGGCGTGGGGATGAAGTACTCGTCCAGGTCATCAAGGAGGGGATTGGGACCAAGGGCCCAACGCTTTCGACGTACATCAGCATACCGGGCCGCTATCTGGTTCTGATGCCGGCACTCGGCCGCGTCGGCGTGTCGCGAAAAATCGACGATGAAGACGAACGCCGTAAGTTGCGCGATACATTGCTGGAACTGAACCCTCCCAAAGGGCTCGGCTTTATCGTGCGTACTGCTGGTCAAGGACGGACCAAAAAGGAACTCTCACGCGACATGGCCTATCTGCTGAGACTCTGGAAGGTCATTGTCCGACGCGTGAAGAAACACCCGGCACCGGTC
>CAZSOG010000761.1:0-3620 GCA_964607555.1 uncultured Pirellulaceae bacterium
GTTATCATCCGCTTCTTCGACGGACGTGGACGTCCATCGTACATCTTGGAAGCTGCGTTGTGTTAGAGTTTCTTATGGGTTGCGGGCCACCCGCATTAGATGGTCCGAATAAAAGACCGAGTCGTCACCGACCGCGTGCATCGACGGCGACGCCTTTCTGTCCGGCGATGCATGTGACTTTGCTGTCGGTCGTCACGAGATACAAGCGACCGCCGGCAACCGCCAGCGCATCCCAGACGGGTGGCGCGGCCAATTCGACTTTGGCCAGCGTCTTCCCGTCGCTAGCGGACACCGCCATCAGCAGAGCGCCGCGCTGGCCGTCGTAGGCGGCGTCCTGTTCGCGGATTTTCGCTTGAACGTCTGGCGCGAATGGCCGCTTGAAGATCGCGTCTTCACTCACGACGTGCGGCGGACCGGCGACGAACAGTGTATCACCGGCGAGCGCCATGGCACGCACGTGCAGCGGCGGATGCGATTCGGACCAGTACATCTTCGGCGCGTAGCGCTTATCAAGCGGTGCCTGCCGCGTGAACTGGCGATTGAAGATCGCGTCACGCCCCGCTTTCTTGCCCCATTGTTTGACACGCGCGATGGCCGACTCATCCGCATGCGCCGCAGAGCAGAAGAGGTGATTTTCCAACACGGGCGACCAGACGAATAGACCTTCTTCGCGCCCGAAACCCCAGACTCGCTCGCCGCGAAACACGAGCATGCGGCCGGCCGGAGCATAACGGCCCGCCCGATACCACCAATTGCAGCCCGACGAAAAGGCGCGCCCGTACAGCCAATAGGACCGGTGCCATGCATTGTCGTCCAGGAACCCGGTCGGCGAAAACAGGTGCGTCCCCTCACCCAACTGCATCGTCGCGCGGTCCACCGGATCGCTATTCGGGTCAACCGTCTGCAACCGGTTGCCGTCCAAATCAAAGGCTTGCGACAGCATGTAAATGCGTTTGCCGTCGGTGGACAGAATATCGGTCGATGCCGTCGGCATGTTCAACACCTTGACATCCTGTTGCGGGTTCTTCTCATCATAAAACACGTTTTCAGACACCGGCCGGCCAGTCGCCAGATTCAGTCGATCGAGGCGGAGCCCGCCATCGAGGAACGTGGATCGGCCCGCGACACAATAAACCGTGTCGTTTTGGACCAGAACACTACCATGAACGGGCCAGACCGACTCGAGTCGGCCGTACGAGACCAGTCGCATGTCGGATGGTGCGGCGTCGAAGCGCCACACCAAGGCACCGTCCTTGGCACGCAGGCAATAGACACGCCCGTCGGCCGCGCCAAACAGCACGCGGCCGCGGGCGAGCGTCGGCGGGGAATCGATGGGCCCCCCCGCCGTGAATGTCCAAAGTGGCGTACCGTCGCGCGCGTTCAACGCATGGATCGCGTGCGCGTCCTTCGCGGCAATGTACACGCGTTCTCCCGCAGCCACCGGCGCCGTCAACGGGCCGCCCAGCGTGATCTGCCATTGCGTCGTCAGTGGCAGGCTGACCGTGGCCGAGGTCGCCCCGCTGCGGCCGAAGTCATGTCGATACGTTGGCCAATCGGCAGTGGGGTCCGCGGCGGAATCGGTGTCGAGCGGTGTGTCGAAGGCCGGGCCCTGGTGCCAACGCCGTTGGAGCGGTGTCGGTGCGGGGAAACTGCGCTGCGTGGCCGGCGCAACCGCGCACAAGCCGCTCAGCTTGGATTCCAGGTAGCAGGCGCACGGATGCGGCGGCGCGTAAATGAGCCCGTTGCACGGTACGATGCCGTAGCTGCATGCTCCACGCACCCAGTGATGAGCTTCCCACGTCTTGTTGATGACATCAACAAACTCGATCCCGGTGCGCGAAGAGAGAAAATACCGGTCCGTCGCTTTCGAGCGATAGCAACGGTGGTGAAACCAGTAGGTTTTTATGTCCGGCGTGAACTCGCGTTTTACCACCCCCGTGTTCGGGTCGCGGCCGGTAAACACGCCCGACGTTCGCCCGCCGGCGATCTTGCCACACCAGACCAGACCATCGATGACCATCAGGTCCTCGGGAGAGCCCGCGTGCCCGGCGGCGTAGTGCGGGGCCTGCCATAACAGGTGTCCATCGCGTTTTGAGACCGCGTACATCTTTCGAATCTGCCGGCCGTCGGCGAACAAAACCACGTCACCGTAGGCGACCAGAGTCGGTCCATAGACGTACCCCATACTTGTGCGTGGCGCCAACGGCTCCGATTGCCATTTCTTCGCGCCGGTCTCTCGGTC
The DNA here is from genome assembly GCA_964607555.1 of uncultured Pirellulaceae bacterium. Lineage (GTDB taxonomy): Bacteria > Planctomycetota > Planctomycetia > Pirellulales > Pirellulaceae > JAJSAJ01. Next base: position 2,243 of record CAZSOG010000761.1, read on the forward strand.
CAGACAAATGATGCGCTGCCAGTCATGGAAGTAGACGTTCTGATCGTCGGCCGTCAGCGTCAGGGTCTCCACCGGTGCGTCGACTTTCCACGCGATCTGGCCCGACGTCGCGTCCAACGCCACGATATGACGCGGTTGCGGCGTGAGCATAAAACCTTCCGAGTCCTTCATGGTCCGGTTCTTTTCATCCCAGCAGATCATGAGCTTCTGCCGGTATTTCGTCGGATTCATCGGTTGGTCGTCGCGCAGCACCAAGAGCTGTCCGTCCGTGCACAAGATCTCCTCGGTGCCCTCGGTGCCGGCATAGGTATGCTGGATTTCACCGGTAGCCGCGTCCAGTCGCGTCACGGGCGCGTCGAAGCCCAACGTGACGTAAACAGAATCACCGACGGCCACCAGGCGCCGCGGTGGTTCGGCGGGGCCATCCTTGAGCGGCCACAGGTGGTTGAACCATGATGGGATCGGCCGTTGCCACAACACGATTCCGTTGAACGCATCGCGCGCCGTGAGCCGCCATTTCGAAGGCATCTGAATCGAGGCGCGGCTGCCCATGTCCATGATGGAAAACAGGCGTCCGCGGGCCGACACGACCGCCGTGACACTCGAAGTGAATTCATGGTGCCGCGCGTAGCGCGGGCTGCCATCCCATTGCAGGTGCCGTGGTGGCCCGATCGCCGTATCATGCGCTACGGCATTGTTCGTGGCGTCGTGCATGTAGTGTGTCCATTGGCCGATGTTCTTGGGCCACGGTTTATGCACGGTGTCGACGATCGCCCCGAGTGCATCCAACGTCACGGCGACGCCCCGTGGTGCCAGCACACGTAACATTTCGCTTCGCTCGACGGTCGCCGGCCGGCTGATCACCAGCAGATTCACCGTGTTGTCGATGTAGGGCAACGTCGTCCCGGACCGAAGGTCGACCGATACCGGACCATACAGATGCTCCGTCTGCATAAACGCGCGTGCCGTATCCAGGTCGCGCGGCGTGGCCGCCAGGCCGTGGACCAGGTACGCATCTCCCGCCCGTAACGCTGCCGTTAACGTGCCATCGCCGCAATTGAGATGGACCACGAGTCCACCCTGGACGCCGCTGGTCCGAAAAATCTGGTCGGCAAGTTTCCGTGATTTGGGCGCGGCATGGTCCGCCGCACAACAAATGGTCGCCATCCACACAATCAACAATGTACCCAGCACACGCAGCGTCTTCATTTCGGTCTCCGTAATGTGTTCCCCTATTCAGCGCAGGCCGAAGGCCACTGCGTCCTTTGTACTCAATTTCAACCTAACATTCCAGGGTCGCCACGGCTGGGCCGGTTCTCCGAACCGACCCGGGCGCCGGCTGGCCTATAGAAAACCCCGAAGTCGTTAGAGTCTTTTT
>CAZSOG010000762.1:0-3617 GCA_964607555.1 uncultured Pirellulaceae bacterium
CCCTGGGGGGCTGTGGTCCCGGTGTATCCAGCGAACCTTCCCGGCGGAGCGCCTCGATAACGGTGTCGTTCAGGTCATGGGTGTTGGCCAGGATTTTTTATTTTTTATTTTCTTCCCCCCACATCATCATCGTTGAGCGATTCCGGCGCGCTGGCGGGCAACACGCAATCGATTGGTGGCTTTGCGCGCGAATTGCGTATCTTGATAATCGGAAATAACCTGCGTATAGACGCTGATCGCATCACTCCAACGGCCGACCATTTCATGGCACTTTCCAGCCTGGAGCAACGCGGCGGCCTGCCATTGTGGGTAGTCGTACAGGCCTTCGACGCGATAGTAGGCCTTGATCGCCTGGTCGTACTGTTTCTGCAAGAAGTATGTTTCGCCGATCATCCACTGGGCCATGGCAGCGGTCTCGGTCTTCGCGCCGGTGGACGAGTCGATCACGCGTTGGTACGCGGCACGTGCCTTATCGAAGTCCGCACGACTCGCATGGTAGCGGCCCAACACATAGTCGACTTCATATTGACGATCAAACTTCGGAAACTGCGTGTGGACGGTTTTGGCGATTTCGTAGGCCGCGTCCCAGTCATCCTGTTGGGCGCGGACCTGAGCGCGGCGCAGGGCGACCATGGCCATCCACGGTTGCCCGCGCACGGCCTGGTCGTTGGCCAATTGGTCAAACAGGGAGCCCGCCGCGGCGAATTGTTGCAACCGATAATGGGCTTCGGCCAGCCAGTAGCGGGCGGCGGGAACGAGCGTGCTATGGGGAAACGACTCAACAAGCCGCTGCATCCAATGCTGCACGTCCTTCCAGCGTTGTTCGGTGGCCGCGATCTGCCCTCTTAAATAAAACGCGTAGGGGACCATCTGCTTGCCCGCGTTTGCTTCGATCAGTTCCGCGGCCAGATGATCGGCACGCTGAACCTGTTTGGCGCGCGCCGCCCGCTCGGCCAAGCGATAGGTGGCGTCGGGCCAGTAGCTACTCTTGGGCATATCGTCGTGCAGTCGCGCGAACAAGCGATCGGCCTGCTCTGGCTGGTTCAGATCGACCAGAACCCAGGCCAATTGGTAAACGACGGCGTCGGGATGATACTTCGGATGTTCTTTCATCAGGTCGCGTAGCACGGCCTCCGCCTCGTGGTTTTGCTCCAGCTGGGCGTGGATCTTGGCGGCGGTAAGGGCCGCATTGGGCGCATGCTCGGATTCCGGGAACTCCTTGATGACGAGATCGTACATGGCGAGTGCCGCTTCGGGTTTCCCTTGTTTCGCCAGCGCGCGGCCGCGCATCATGGCCGCCTCGGCGGCCAGTTTATGGTGCGGAAATCGCTCGAGCAATTTTGCAAAGGCGGCGGACGCCGCGGCGCTGCCGGGGTCCTGGTCCCATTGGAGCCAGGCCAGCCCGGAGAAGCCACGTGCCCTGTAGTCAGGTGGCGTGTCGTCGCGTGTCAGACGACGGAACATGGCGCCGGCCATTTGCGTTTGTTTTTGCTCGTACGCGGCCTCCGCGACGAACTGCACCGTCTCGTAGTACAGTGCCGTGAGCGGAGTATCATGTTCCATGCGTGCGACGGCCCGCTCGGCGTGCAGCCATTGACCCGTCTTCGCGTAGGCGACCGCCAGCTGAGCACGGCACTTGGCCGCGTCGAGGCCGTTCGGGTCGGTTGCCAAGTACTGCTCGAGTGGCGTGATTGCCGCCTCGAACCGTTTGAGACCAACGAGTGCGGCCGCGCGCGCGACGCGTATTCCGGACACCAAGGGGGCCGGCTGTTTGACAGCGCCGACGTGGTCAAGTGATTGTAGCGCGTCCTCGAGTCGATTGGCACCAAGCTGGGCCAACGCCAGGTAATACCAGTTGACCGGCGCCGCGCGGGTCTCGAGTGCCGCGGCATCGGCGGTCTGAAGCGCGTCATCGGCATTGGCAGTGGCCGGTGTTTCCTTGCCGCCGGCCAAACGCGGCGTATCGTCCGGCTCCGAACGCTCCCGCGTCAGCGTCTGGAAGACATTGAGTGCCGCATCGAATCGCTCTTGTTTGAGCAGCGCGCGCCCCGCGGTCTGTTGCACTATCCAGCGTAACGGACTCGCCGGAAACTGGTCCTGAAACTGGCGTGCGAGCCGGTCGACGTCATCCAGCCGTTTGTCGTCCCACGCAAGTCGCACCAGAATCTGCAGGCCATCATCGGCCCAGCGGCTCGTCGGCCACGACGCAACCAGGTTTTCATAGCCGGTCCGCGCCGACTCCACGGCGCCGGCCAGACGCAGTGCTTCGGCCGCCGCGAACTGCATTGCCGGCGCCAGGGAGTGCGACTTGAACCGTTCGGCCGCCTCCGTCAAAGTCTTCGCCGCCGGCTCCCACTGCCCCGATGCCAATTGGCTCATGCCGAGCCAGTACCATGCCTCCGGTGCATACTTGCGGTCCCCGGCACGATCCTTGAGTTGCCGCAGCGCATCGATCGCGTCGCCGAATCGGCCTTCATGATAGAGAATAATTGCTAACTGCAACTGTGCCTCGGCGCCTTGCACCGCGTTCGGCTTGTCGGCCAAGAACTGATAGAAACGCAGTGCCCCATCAACGTCACCACGTCGCTCAAACGCCTGGGCTAATCCAAACCGGCAGTCGTCGCCCAGCGTGCCTTCGGGACGCAGTTTTAGACAGGCTTGAAACGCGTCGCGCGCGGAATCGGGGTCATCGGCCGCCAGTGCGATCTCCCCGAGATAGTAAAGACAGTGCGTATTCAGTGGATCGTTGGGGAATCGCCGATGAAATGCCTCAAGATCAGGTCGTGCCAGGTCGTAGTGGTCCTGCAAATAGGCAAGTTCGCCCTTGCGAAATAACGCCTGACCAGCATGCGTGCCGCTCGGCGCCGCCGCCAAGTAGTCAGAAAACCGTGCTCGAGCACGGTCAAACTGATGTTGCTGAACGAGCGCTTCCCCCAGGTAGAATGACGCATCGCTGGCGCGTGTGTCGTCGGAAAAACGGTCCAGGAACGTCTTGAATTCAGCGGTTGCCAACTCCCACCGCTGATGACGGTAATGATGCGCCGCCAATTGGTATTGGTCGTCCGCCGGACCGGCGCGCAGAACGGGCGTCGCCGTCAACAGCACAAACCAAAAGATCCATCTCGCCTGATGCACGTTGTCCATCCCGTACAATTCGGACTCTCCCAGGTGGGGCGCTACTCAATCTACGTTCAACACGAACGTCAATCTTGACCACTCCATGTTTGCACGCCTTGACGTCGGTCAAAACCGCGACGTGACAGGGCGTTGCCCCCGGGATTCTGTCATCTGTTGGAATCGGCGTCGAGAGGAATTTCCGGGTGAACTCGGGCGGCCCGCCCCAAACCGACGGCCCACGTCGAGTCGCCAAGGGTAGGCCTTCTATTCATCGGACCCAGTCCATTGCCACATTCATTCCACCCGCCAACATCGATATTTATGGCACGCGACCGGTCGGTTTGTGCGGATTGGCGGCAGTATACGGCCCATGTATTCACCATAATCCCCCTAGACTACCAGCGCTGCAAATCACAATTGACGGCGCCGACGCGGCACAACCTACCTAATGCGGGTGGCCCGCAACCCATAAGGGAGTACGCCCTCGCATGCGCAGCGCT
>CAZSOG010000763.1:0-3608 GCA_964607555.1 uncultured Pirellulaceae bacterium
CGCAACAAACCCGCCACAATCCAGTACCTCCGACTTGCCCGTTTTCCGAGGCTTTATACACCCGTCTTGGGTTGCGGGCGAAGCCCGCGTTAGGAGAAGGACAATCAACCATGAGCAGACATACGACTTACCTTTTGCGCGGGATTGTGATCGCGTTGTTCGCGCTGGGTCCGATCCATGGGCTCCTTACCGCGGCTGTTGCCGAGCGCGAATCGGCATCGCCAATGGCGGTGGCGGACCTTGCCCAACAGCTGGCCGCACGCTCCGGCGCCGCGGGTGGGATCTGTGCACTGGTCGGCGATCCACGCGTGGAACTGGCGGCGGCCCTCGCTCAGCAAGGCCCGTTCACCGTTCACTGCCTGGCCACGGATCCCGCGCAGTTGCAACGGCTGCGCGGCGCGATCCGCGGCCGGCAAATGGCCGGGACCATTTCCGCGGCCTTGCAGCGGAGTGGCCGGCTGCCGTACACGGATAACCTGATCAATATTCTGGTCGTGGATCCCGGCACGGGTCCGGCGACCGCATCGATCGTGCCGGGTGATTGTCGGCGCGTGTTGGCTCCACTGGGCACGCTTTACGTACACGCATCGAGCGATCATGTCATGGTCAAGTCGCTCGCGGCAAGCGGTGTGAAACTGGTTCCGCTGCCCGCGGACGGCGCCTGGCTAACCTGGCAAAAACCGTGGCCGGCGGACATTGATCAATGGACCCACTATCTGCACGGCGCCGACGGCAACCCGGTCGCTCAAGACCGCGTGGTCGCGCCGCCCGTGCATTACCAATGGACGGCGGGTCCGAAATGGCTGCGATCGCACGAGAGTGACTCGAGTGTCAGCACGTTGGTCACGGCGCGCGGGCGTCTGTTCTATATCGTCGATGAAGCGCCGGCCAGTCTGCTCGGCCCGCACGCGCCAACCGGGCAATGGTATTTGGAATCGCGCGATGCGTTCAATGGTGTCCTGCTTTGGAAGGTCCCGATTCGTCGGTGGGGATGGCGCGAATGGAAGAAGACCTGGTTCGCGATGCGGCCGGGCGACTATCCGCTGACGATCCGCAAGACACTGGTCGCTGTCGAGAACCGTGTCTATGTCACGCTGGGCTATAAGGCGCCCGTGTCACAGCTCGACGCGCGCACCGGCGCGATTCTGCAGACATACGAACAGACCGGGGGAACGACCGAATTGCTGGTCCAAGACGGCAAGGTGATCGTTGCTGCCTTGCAAAACGACGGCGCGCACGTCATGGCCGTGAATGCCGGGGACGGCAAGACGCTGTGGCGGACTGAGCGTGCCTACCAGGGGACCACCACCGATTACCTCAAGTGGAGTCGGCTTGGCGACAGCGCTCCGCCCGAGAAAATCGACCCGGCTTTGAACATCGCCACCGACGGGAAAACCATCGCGCTGATCGACGGCAAGCAGCTGGTCGGTCTGGACATGGCGACGGGCAAGCAGCGTTGGCAGGCCGAGTTTCCACTGGACGAAAGAGATAAGCGGGCCGGCAACATCGCGGCGAAGGACACCTTGTGGAACGGCACAATGATCGTCACCCAGGGTGTCGTCTTGCACGCCAGTCCCTTCCGGCTAGCCGCCTTCTCCGCCGATACGGGCACATTGCTCTGGAAGCAACCTAAGGCGTACATCGGTCACCTGTGGTACGAATGGAAAGATAATTTCGTGATCAACGACCTGGTCTGGACGTGGAGCGCGGAGCTTGGGCAGGGTACGTTCGCCATCGGCGGCAATCGAAAGCAGCGCGAGCTGTGGCCCACGAGCGCGAACGGTTACGATCTTCATACCGGGAAGTTGCGCAAGACCGTGGCGACCGGGCCGATCTTCAAGACCCAGCATCATCATCGTTGTTACCGTGACAAGGCAACATTGCGTTTCATTCTGGCGAGTCGGCGCGGAACGGAATTCGTTGATTTGGCGGGTGGGCCACACTCCGTCAATAACTGGGTGCGCGGCACTTGCCATATGGGCATGATGCCGGCCAACGGGCTGCAGTATGCGCCGCCACATCCGTGTGTTTGTTACGACCAGGAGAAGCTGATCGGCATGAACGCACTGGCGCCGGCGCGCGCGGACGATACCGGCCCGGCGCGCATCCTGCCACTCGATCAACGTCTCGAGCGTGGGCCGGCGTGGGGCCAGGGATCGGTGGCGGACGGCGGGACCGAGTTGCTGCGCGGACAGTGGCCGACGTTTCGGCACGATGCGGCACGAAGCGGCGCGGTCGATACGCATTTGGCCAAAAAACTAGCGCCCCGGTGGCGTGCTGAAATCGGCAATCGCCTCTCGGCCCCCACGGTCGTGGATGACCGCGTCTTCGTGGCGGCGATTGACCAACATGATGTCGTCTGTCTCAGTGCTCGCGATGGCAGCAAGCAATGGGCGTTCGCCACAAGCGGACGCGTTGACTCGCCACCAACCTATTACCAGAATACCGTGTTGTTTGGCTCGGCCGATGGCTGGGTCTACTGCGTGCGCGCGGCGGATGGACAATTGATTTGGAAGTTCATGGCGGCTCCCGCCGTGCGCTGGATCGGCGTGTCGAGTCAACTGGAATCGCCCTGGCCGGTGCACGGAAGCGTACTGGTGCGGGACGGCATCGTCTATTTCGCCGCCGGCCGTTCCTCGGAATTGGACGACGGGATCTTCATGTACGCATTGGATGCCGCGACCGGCCGAATCGTTCATCAACGACGATTGCAAGGACCGGCGTATACGTCCGAAAACATCGAAGTGAACTTCAAGTTGCCGATGGGGGCGCTGACCGATGTCATGCTGAGTGACGGCAAGGATATCTACATGCGATCACTCGCGTTCGATTTCCAATTGAACTCGCGCAAGCAGAAACCCGCCTTGGAAACCGGTAGCGGGCTTCTGGATGACAGCTATTTCAAACGCACGCCCTGGCGCTATGGTGGCCAATACGGTCGGTTGCTGGTCCACGATAATCGTTCGGTCTACTACGTGCGCATGTTCGACTCGCTCAAGGGTCTTGATCCCAGGGTATACTTCACGCCCGCCGCGCAGGGTTACTTGCTGTTCGCGAAAAACATCAACGGCCGAGCCGATGCGTGGCGAACGCGTGTTCCCGTGCGGATCCGGGCGATGCTTCTGGCCGGTGAGCAACTTGTTGCCGCCGGCCCACCCGATGAAATCGACGCCAAGGACCCGTGGGGCGCGTTCGAAGGACGCAAGGGTGGGCGGCTGTTCGTTGTCAACACGACGAGCGGTCAAGACCAGCAAGATTACCAATTGGTGTCGCCGCCCGTCTTTAACGGTATCGCCGCCGCGAACGGACGCCTCTATCTGGTCGGTCAAGATGGTGCCGTGATCTGTTTCGAGTAGTGGTGGCGCGCACAATGGAAGTGCGGAATCATGCGCGCCACCGGGATGAATCCGGCGGTGACGGGAAGCGCAAAAGTACCGAGCGCTGTGCGCGGGTCTCCTGACCCCGCACAGGAGCGACCGAAGGTCTCCAGCGCACCGCCATGCGTCCGTTGGTTGGAGGCAACGCCTCGTTAGAAACCTTATGGGCCGGAATTTGATGATCTTGAGTCAAGTTTTTGGATCGGGTCAAGTCGGTGGCGTTGTTAGGAA
>CAZSOG010000764.1:0-3599 GCA_964607555.1 uncultured Pirellulaceae bacterium
AGTGTTGATTAGTGAAGATTAGTGTTCCTTGATAGCAGATGCCGTGAACGGTTACGAAATTGGAAATACAGCTGACGGGCACGGTCCATTGTGAAATATTTGTTGGCCGATTTCAAGCCGCGTTTCGGCGTGCCCTGGGCAACCGGCCATGACCGGCGAAGAGCGTGACAGAATGGCGATTGTCGGGAGAAAGGTGCATTTGTTCCGGCCCGTACTCCGTCGCCACGGCGCCTGCCGACCCAGCTTCCTGTTTGTTATCCACGGCGATCCGAGCTTAGGATTAAGATAAAGATTAAGATTAAGAACTCAATCCTGTGCCCGGCCCTTGGCTGCGAATGGGTACCTGAGTCTGCAGGGCGTTTCTTCACTTCGTCGACGGTCGTGGACGGCCATCGTACGTGTTTAATAGCCGGTTGTGGGACAGGTGTTTTAGACTGGGAGGCGTCTGCATATGTTACGCACAATTATCTGGACCGTCCTGATCGCGTGTTTCGGATTGCAAGCCGCCAACGGCGCCGATTTGCGCGCCGGCGCCTCTTGGCGTCTTGCTTCGTTTTCCGCGGACGTCACGATTCCGCTTGGCCATCGCTGCATGGGCGTGTTGCCCACGAAGTCGCGGAAAATCGTAGATCCGCTGGAGGTGCATGGTTTCGTCCTGCTGGGCCCCGCCAAACCGATCTTGCTGGTCGCGTTTGACTGGTGTGAGATCCGCAACGACTCGTACGATACATGGCGGCGGACACTAGCCGATGTGGCCGGGACCACGCCGCAACGCGTGCTCGTCTGCAGCGTGCATCAACACGATGCGCCGGTGATCGATGCCGGCGCCGCCCGATTGCTTGATCAAGTTGGACTCGAAGGCGAGCTGTTCGACCCACAGTTTCACACGCGGATGCTGAAGCGAGTTGCCGAATCGCTGCGCGCTGCGCTTCGACATCCGACACCGATCACGCACATCGGACTAGGCCAGGCCAAGGTCGAGCGGATTGCGTCCAATCGGCGCGTGGTCCACTCGGACGGCCGCGTTGGCTTTGATCGAGGAAGCCGCAGCGGCGCGGACGCGTTCTTTCGCGAGGCACCGGCCGGCACGATCGATCCCTATTTGAAAACGATCAGTTTTTGGAATGGGGAAACACCCGTGCTGGCACTGCACCACTATGCCACGCACCCGATGAGCTATTACGGTGCGGGGGGCGTGAGTTGGGATTTTGTCGGTATGGCAAGGGATCGGCGGCAGCATGACAACCCGGCCATCCAGCAGATCTATGTCACCGGCTGTGCGGGCGATGTCACGGCCGGGAAGTACAATGACGGATCCCACGCCGATCGGTTGCGCTTGGCAGAGCGGCTCTATCAGGCAATGGTGAAGGCATGGGACGCGACCAGGCGATTTCCATTGCGGCAGGTCGCGTTTCGAAATACTCAACTGACACTCGAGTTTCATCCGGCTGCGCATTTGACCGAAGCGGCGTTGAAACGTGACTTGGCGGATTCGAAAAAAACGGTGGAGGCGCGCATCCTGGCTGCGATGGGATTGAGCAGTCGCCGGCGTGTCGCTGCCGGCCGGCCGATCGACATGCCGTGCATCGATTTCGGTCGCGCGCAAATCGTGTTGCTGCCGGGAGAATCGTTCATCAAATATCAGCTGATGGCCCAGCAGCTTCGGCCCGACTCGTTCGTCATGGCGATCGCCTACGGCGAATGCTGGCCGGGCTATATCCCGACCGATGCCGAGTTCGAAGACGCTTTCACCGACAAGTGGCTGTGGGTCGCGCCGGGTTCCGAAACACGCATGCGCGCGGCTTTGCGCCGCGTCTTGACGCCCCGGCCGTGAGCGTCCGAAGGCGGGCAGCACCAAGTGCTCGGCTGGCGTGTGTCCCACTTACTCAAGTAGTTTGATGCGCGCGTTACGGATCTGAACGTGATCCCCACCGCGACTCAGTTCTTGGAATCCGAGATGGCCGCGGCGTGGACGGTCCTTCACGGGCGGTGCATCGCTACCATTATGTCGTTTGACCGTTTGCATCTGTCGGTCCAGGTCAACATCCTGGACCAGAACGCCGTTCAGGATAACTCGGAGCCGCGCGCCGTCGAGCGTGATTTCAACGGAGTTCCATTCAGTGGGCCGGTAGACTTGCCGAAGCGGCGCGATGGCCCGGTAAATGCCGCCCGTCAGTTCAGACGCTTTGGCCTGTGTGTTGTAACGTAGATCCGCCATCTGCAGCTCCATGCCGTCAAACGCCGGATCGCCGAAATACGGTGCGCGTAGTGCGCAGCCGCTGTTGCCGCGCGGACCGAGCTTGAAGTCGTAACGCAGGACAAAATCGCCATAGACTCGATCACTGATCAGCCATGTGCCGCGCATCGAGCTGCCGTGCAGGACCCCATCACGCACGGTCCACACGAGATCGGCGTCGGCCGCGAGACGCACGTCGTTCCAACGTCGAACCGACCAGTGATCGGGGCTGCCATCTGTGGGAAACAAGGGTGTAAAGCCCGCTTCTCGGTCCAAGCCCATTGCCTTGCCGGGGTGGCCCGCGGCATGTGTCGATTGGGCACGCAACGTCGACAACTGCGCGGCCCGGATATCATCGTTGGGCGTCGCGCCAGCAACGACGATCGATAAGATGAAGGTCGTGAGCGTGATTGCGCGCTGAAGGAGGGAGCGGTAAGGGTAGTGATTTATGGGGTCCATGGGAGTTCCGTGAATCGGTGTCTTATTCAATTTATTCCTTGGCCCAGCTGTAACTTCCGGACAATTCTGTGTTTGACCTGGCGTCCCGGCATCCGTTCGGTGCCATAGGTCGAGCGGCTCTCCGAACCGTCGTCCGCGCGCCGGTTCACTTAATAGAGCGTGAAGTTCACTCCGCACCCTAGTTTATTCACGATTTGTTTTCGCACGCCACTCGTGTTCTTGAAAATGTACACGGTTGGCGGCGATTCCGTCACGATCGTTACATCGCCAACACCGTCGCCCGTCATGTCTCCCAAGAGCATCGAGTAGCCAGGTTGTCCGGTCGCAAACGTGGCGATACGCCGGCCACGCGCATCAAACACGCCACGCGCATATGCGATCAGAATCTCGTCATATCCGTCCCCCGTCCAATCAAAGAACTCATGGTGACGGCAGTAGTCGCCCATGATCTGTCCGCGCAACCGGCCGGCGTAATCGAACACCTGGAGCGGGCTTTCACCGTGGGGGCGATGATCAATATCGACCAAGACTTGTTTTCCCGCGACATCAGGAAACAAACGCCCGATCTGGACCGATTCGAAGTGATGCCCCGATTGCTCCCAGTACAGATGCCCATCGCCACCGACACAAGCAATGTTGTTCGCGCCGCAGCAAGTGAGGACAAGCCGGAAGTCACTCGGCACGTTGCCGCTTCGCAAGACCCGCATGCAATCGAGATGCCCACGGCGCAAATCAACGGCATTGGACTGAAATGTCCAACGCAAGGACCCGTCCGCGTTCAACATGGCATAGCCGGCCATAATCTCGTCTCGGCCATCGCGATCCAGATCGATCGGGCGTGGCTGATGGGCCGTGCGGAAGCCGCCCGGGTCCCGCACCGACCACAACCGTCTTCCACCTTGGT
>CAZSOG010000765.1:0-3592 GCA_964607555.1 uncultured Pirellulaceae bacterium
ACCTGCACGTTCCCAATAGCGTTATCGTGGATGCCTCGATGCCCAACGTCATTCGTGACGGCGGCCGCATGTGGAATAAGGACGGCCAGCTTCAGGACTGTATCGCGATGGTGCCGGATCGCTGTTACGGGACCATGTATTCGGTCATCCTCGAAGATGCCAAACGGAACGGACAGTTTGACCCGTCGACCATGGGCAGTGTTTCCAATGTCGGCTTGATGGCGCAGAAAGCGGAGGAATACGGTTCCCATGACAAGACGTTCGTGGCGCCCGCCGCCGGCACGATGCGCATCGTCGACAATGGCTCGGGGGCTACCATTCTGGAACAGGAAGTCGAGGTCGGTGATATTTTCCGCGCGTGCCAGGCAAAGGACGCGCCAATCCGGAACTGGATAGCGCTGGCCGTGGCCAGGGCCCGTGCGACCGGAACGTCCACGATTTTCTGGTTGGATGACCGCCGCGGGCACGATGCCGAAATCATCAAGAAGGTGAACCAATATCTACCCGACCATGATACGAGTGGTCTTGATATTCGTATTATGCGCCCGGACGATGCGATGACGTTCTCGCTGGCGCGCATTCGTCGCGGCGCAGATACGATTTCGGTCACCGGGAATGTGCTCCGTGACTATCTGACCGATCTGTTCCCAATCCTCGAATTGGGTACCAGCGCGCGGATGCTCTCGATCGTGCCGTTGATGAACGGTGGCGGTCTGTTCGAGACGGGCGCCGGCGGCTCGGCTCCGAAGCACGTTCAGCAGTTCTTGGCGGAAGGGCATCTGCGCTGGGATTCGCTTGGCGAGTACTGTGCGTTGGTCCCGTCCTTGGAACTGGTCGCCGAAAAGGCCGGAAATGCACAGGCGGAGCTTCTTGCCGAAACGCTCGATGAAGCGATCGCTATGTACCTCGACAATAGACGGCTGCCGTCGCGCAAAGTCAATGAGATCGACAACCGGGGGAGTACGTTCTACTTGACACTGTACTGGGCCCAGGCATTGGCGCGGCAGGACAAAGACACTGCGGCGCGGGAGCGGTTCACGCCGGTTGCACGAGAGCTGGCAGACACCGCGACGCGCATCGCCGCGGAGTTATTGTCGGCCCAAGGTCAACCGGTCGACATTGGCGGTTATTATCTCCCGGATGAATCGCTCACGGAGAAAGCGATGCGTCCCAGTCCGACCTTCAACGCGGTTATTGACGCCTTGCTGCGTTCGTGAATCGAGGGTGTTGTGCACGGGGCTCCTACCTCCGCACTTGGCGTCAAAAGAGACCGCTGGGTAAGAATCTCGTCGGACATTCATATTCTTGCCTCCCCTCTTCGGACGCTGCCGCATGACCACGGATCCGCGAAAAAGATTTCGCAAGAATATTTCGTGGCAAGAATATAAGAGGCTCTCGGTAATCGAGCAAATACGCGTGAACGGTTACCACCTGTCTATACTGGTGCGAAAAAAAGATCGCAGTTGCTTCACAACCGCGCGCGGTTGTGGCGAGTCGATCGGATTCGCGGTATCATATCACATTCAGCGTGCAGCGTTGTATGCACCGTGTCGGCACCTCCGCGGGGTAAGTCACGTGACTTGCCTCGCGAATGGAAACCTGGCATGGACTGCAAGCCCCGGGGGTCGCGTCAGTAAAGAGGAGCCTTTCATGATCAATTGGCCGACGAACGCCTGTCAGGCGAAAACACGAGAGCGGTTGGCGCGCGGCCTGGGCGGTCTGGCACTGTTACCGCTGATTTTGATGACGGCCGGCGTCCCGTCGATAGCGGGCGACTGGCCGACGTATCGGCATGACATGGCACGCAGCGGAATGACGGCGGAGTCGTTGCAGTTGCCCTTGACCGAGTGCTGGGCTTACCAGCCGCATCACAAGCCAGAGCCGGCCTGGGGCGATCCGAATCCACGGCCCGTGGGCGGCTGGCATGGACTGACCGAACGGCGCCGCGTTCACTTTGACGACGCGTTGCATGTGGTGGCATCCGCCGGCGCGGTCTATTTCGGTTCGTCCGCGGACGGGCGCGTCGTAGCGCTCGATGCGCGTACGGGTCGCCAGCGCTGGCACATCCTGACCGGGGGCCCGGTACGGCTGGCGCCGACGATATGGCAGGACAACTTGTACGTCGGTTCCGACGACGGGTTTGTTTACTGCGTTCGCACGAGCGACGGGGGGGAGCAGTGGAAATTCCGCGCGGCGCCCGGTGGGCGCAAAGTACTCGGCAGCGGCAAAATGATCTCGCTGTGGCCGGTGCGGACGGGCGTGCTTGTTGACGACGGTACCGCGTATTTCGGCGCGGGCATTTTTCCGGCGCAGGGCGTGTACATGTACGCGGTCAACGCCAAGGACGGACGGCTGGTCTGGTGCAACGACAGTGGGGGCGCCGACCCACAGAGTCGGCTGTCACCCCAAGGCTATCTGTTGGCATCGAAGGAACGTCTGTTCGCGCCGCTCGGCCGAGTGTCTCCGGCGGCGTTTGACCGGAAGGACGGCCGATTGCTTTACGAGGCGTATATTGAACACGTCATCGGCGGCACGAATGCCATGCTGGCCGGCGACAAGCTGTTTACCGGTACTGAGCAGATGATGGGCTTCGATCAGGCGTCCTATCGCTCGCAGTCCAGCTGGTTTTGGAGCCATCAGCTCGTCGTTGCGCCGCGGACGTTTTACGCGGCGTCCGGGAAGGAGCTGTTCGCGGTCCGGCGCGCGTCGTACAAAGCGGCGAGTCTGCATCGCAAGGTGCTGCTGGACCGTCAACGCGATCTCGCGACACAGCTGCAAAAGGCCAAACGCGGTCCGCAGGCAGAGCTCAAAAACGTCCAGGACCAACTGAGTGAGGTGAACCAGCAAATCAAGGCGGCCGAAGCCGAAATGGCGGCGGGTGAGATCTGGCGCGTGGTCTGTGATTGCGATGAGTCGTTGATTCTTGCAGGCAACGTTCTGGTGGCCGGCGGCGACAAGAAGGTTTTGGCCTATGATGCGGCATCGGGCAAGCTGTTGTGGTCGAGCAAACTCGATGGCAAGGCACGTGGACTGGCCGTGGCCGACGGCCGGCTGTTTGTCAGTACCGATACCGGGAGAATCTACTGTTTTGGTCCCCAAGGCTCGCCGTCGGTCGGTGCGGTCGCACAGCCTGTCAATGCGACGCCTTTTCCACAAGACGATATGACCGAGGTGTTCGAAGCGGCCGCGCAACGTATCATTCAAAGGACGGGTATTCAGCGCGGCTATTGCCTGGTGCTCGGTTGCGGCACGGGTCGATTGGCGTTCGAGCTGGCGAAGCGAACCGAGTTGCAGATCTACGCGGTTGAACCTGACTTGGAAAAAGTACGTGCGGCGCGTCGGACGCTCGACGCCGCCGGAATCTACGGTGCGCGCGTCGTGATCGAACCCGGCAAGCGGTCGGCGATGCCGTTCTCGGATTATTTCGCCAACCTGGTCGTCTCGGAGGACGCTCTCGTTTCAGGGAAAATGCCCGCGGGCGCGCAAGAAGCCTACCGCGTCCTCAAGCCGTTGGGCGGCCGGATCTGTATCGGGCAACCCGCCGTGGCACGCGGCAAGGTCCCACCGTTGTCGGCGCCGGCCATGCACCAAT
>CAZSOG010000766.1:0-3589 GCA_964607555.1 uncultured Pirellulaceae bacterium
CTTCGTCCCAGTCCAGGCCCAACCACCGGAATCCGTCCAGGATCGGTTGCAACGCCGCGTCGACGTTGCGTTGCCGATCCGTGTCGTCAATGCGGAGAATGAATTGGCCACCGTGCCGGCGTGCGAACAACCAATTGAACAACGCGGTCCGGACACCACCAATGTGCAGATAACCTGTCGGGCTCGGGGCAAACCGTGTACGGACCATGTCAACTCTCCGCAGTCGCAGTGATTCAAAGAAACTAGATTCGCATCGCGCGTGCCGCCTCGACGAAATTTCGGCACTTCCGGAAGAACACGGCCGGTGCGGCTCAGGGCCATGGACGGCCAGTGGGAGTATAGATTAGACGGCCGAGTCCCGTGCCGTCAAAGGGGGCGGGAACGCGTCTGCGAAGGCACGAGTTACGCCGCCGATTGTCGCTTTTGACGACGTGTCTTGCGTAGCTTCCGACGCTCCGCCTTGGTCAATTTGCGCGGCGTGTCTTCCTCCGCAGGCGGCGGCGTTGCCAGGTCCGACACGGTTCGCCGAACCGCCGCCTGCGTTTGCTTGGCTCTGGGCCGTGTTGTCGACCCGACCTTTTCGTTTGGATTACCGCCTGTTTTCGTCGCGCCGCGCTGTGATCCCGTCGTGGTGTGCGCGGTGTCCCGTCGGAAAACTCGGCGGGTGCCGAGCGGCTTTTGGCGCGCGGTTCGACCCGTGGCCGCCGGCGCGCCGGCCGGGTCCTTGGCCGCTGCCGTACGCCGTGCCCGAGGTTTTCTGTGGACCCGACCCGCCGCGTCGCGATAGACATAACGAGCGTTCAACATGACCGCGGTGAAAAGACAGAAATGCCCGGCCAAGATGAGGCCCACATGTGCCATCACCCGAAAAACCGTGGCGCCGGCCAGAACCCAGTCGAGACCGATCGCCGCCACCGTGGCGTAACATAGGCCTGCCATCAATACGCTGAGTAGCGCGAATCGGCAGTCGCGGAGCTCGATCGCCAAACGGACCAGAACAACTGCCACCAGGACACTCACCAGACCCAATTGCACGGTCGCGGCGTCCGCATAGCCCGGAATGCCGGCAACGATCAGCAACGCGTTGCGCACGGACTCCTGCAGGTTGCTCACCTGGTCCAATGCCGCGAGCATCAGGACGGGGACCACCCAGTACCACATCCGGTACCGGCCTCGGTAGTCGTCCAGACGATGGCGGCGGATGAAATATGTCAGCACGCCGAACAGGCCCGCCGCCAACAACAGAATCGAGCCTCCCCAGGCCGCGATGCTGGATCGGGAAGTCAGATCGATCGCGGGCAGGCTTTCAATCGAAAACTGGGTGTGGCCTAACGCCACGTAGCCGTAGAGCGCCTCAAGTCCGGCGATGCCCGCGAGCAGAATTCCGGTGACTGAAACCGCCGAACACCACCCGGCCGGAATCGCCGCGACCAACAACGGCTGCCGCTCGGTCAACGTGGTCGCCGGATAACGCCGATGGGCGCGGTTCGATCCCGGGCCGTCCGCACGGTCGGCACCCGTGTCCGATCCCTGCTTGCGGCCAGCCGCGTCCTGCACGCGTACTGCGGTTTCTTCGATCAAAACCCGGCGACGCCGCTCGTCACGCTGGCCGCTACGGCGAAACTGCATATTCATGGCTCGTGCTCTCGAGTGTGCTTCCCTGCGAACTCGCTTCGGACTCTCTTGTCACAATTCGGCACGGGATCCCACTCAACCTAAATGCATGCGAGACGATTAACCGATTCTCTCGTTTGCCCAATAAAATAGGGGGCGTGGGCGGACTTTAACTGTGGCTGGCAAGCGCCCGTTGCCGGTGTCCCGATCGGCGGCCAGTTCGGTTACAATGGGGCCTGCGGAGCGACCCTGCGTGGCCCGTCGGCGCACTGATATCGCGCGAAAACCACGGAATATGGGTAAACTGGCGATGATGGGCGATTTCGAGTTGATAGCTCAACTAATCGCTACTTGGGGGGGGGGTTGACTGTAGCTGGGAGACTAATTCACCCATGGGACAAGCCCATGGGGGTCCGGACAATGGGGCTAGATCCGCGTAGCTGAGAGCAGCGGCACAACATGATTTTTCGTAACGGCTTATAGTTATAGTTTTTGAACATGCCAGCCCGTCACTCTGTCCATTATCGAGGACCTATAGGAGCGCTGCTCGTCGAGCGAGTCATGCGATCACCGCACGCGGATGGCGCGCCCCGCATGGCGTCGTCGGTTAACGGCCATTGGTTGGGTACACTTTCTAATAGGGAACAACGACTCTCCCGCTGGAATTGCGCGGACCAGCTTACGATCAAGGCCCACGAGAGGTATTTTAGAGAGACGATGAAATGATTGATTTACGCAGTGACACGGTCACAAAGCCAACCGACGCGATGCGGCAGGCGATGGGGCAAGCGGAAGTTGACGACGACGTGATCGACGTTGATCCGACGGTTGATCGGTTGCAGCGTCGTACGGCCGAGCTCTTGGGCAAGGAAGCGGCGTTGTTCGTGCCGTCAGGAACAATGGCCAACCAGATCGCGGTTCGGCTCCACTGTCGGCCGGGCGACGAACTCTTATGCGAGTCCGGGTGCCACGTATTCCATTATGAACAGGGTGGATTCGCGCAGCTGAGCGGTGTTGTTTTGCGTACGCTTGACGGCCAGTTCGGCGTGCTGCAGCCCGAGCAATTTAAGGGCCAGATTCATCCGGATAACGAACACCTGGTACGAACGCGGCTGATCTGGATCGAAAACACGCATAACCGAGGTGGCGGACGCGTGCAACCGTTTGAGGCGGTTACTCGGATCTGCCATTGGGCACGCGAAAACGGCTTGCGGACGCACTTGGACGGGGCACGTCTGATGAACGCCGTGGTGGCGAGCGGCATTGCGGCGGACCGTTGGGCGGATGGGTTCGACACGGTGAGCATCTGTTACAGCAAGGGACTCGGGGCCCCGGTTGGATCGGCGATTGCCGGATCGCGTGATATGATCGCCGTGGCCCGTCGGCATCGCAAGCTGTTTGGCGGCGGCATGCGGCAGGCTGGAATCATCGCCGCCGGCGCGTTGCACGCCCTAGAGCACCACGTGGGCCGACTGGCGGAGGATCATGCCAATGCACGGACCTTGGCCGAGGCCATTGCCACCGCCGAGGGGTTGACGCTGTTCCCCGAGCAGATCGATACAAACATGGTGATTTTCAAGGTGGGACCCGAGCTGGGGACGGCGGCACGGTTCGCCGCGGCACTCAAGTCGCGTGGCGTTTGGATGTTGGCTGTTGGGCCCGATTTGTTGCGCGCCGTGACCCATCTGGACGTAACACGTGCCCAGATCACGGCGGCGGCGGACATCATCCCCCAAACGGCACGCGATTTGGCGACCGGGGCGTTGGTTGTGCAAGATGAGGAACCGGCGTACTAAGTGAAGTTCGCCGTAATGGCTTGTGGAGTTCGTCTCTGAACCCCTTTACAACATGAACGGTAGACGTCCACGACCGTCGAAGAAGTGGATATTCTACAGGCGGTTAGGTTCGTCCGACTGGGTGGTAAATTGACGCGGTCCGTTCTCCCGCTGGTCGAACTAGCACAGGACATTTCAAA
>CAZSOG010000767.1:0-3583 GCA_964607555.1 uncultured Pirellulaceae bacterium
GGCCGGTGCGTGCCAACTGGCAAACGTAACGGGTCAGCGGATTGCTCCGTTCCATACTGCCGGTCTGCAATACTCGGTGGTGTTGACGCACCGCTTGGACCATCGCGCGTCCCTGGCCGATCGTCAACGAGAGCGGTTTTTCACAGTAGATGTCTTTCCCTGCCTTGGCCGCGAGGATCGTAATGATTGCGTGCCAATGATCAGGCACGACCACGGTCACGGCATCGACGTCGTCACGGACCAGAACATCGTGAAAGTCGCCGGTGGCGGCGCAGCCTCGGTATGTGGCCACGCCGTTCTTCGCGGCGTAGTATTTGGCGACCTCTTTCCGCGCCGGTTCGCGGCCCAGGAACTGATCCTCGGTCTTGTAGCCATAGCTTCCCGTATTTACATCACAGACAGCGACGACTTGTACGTCGGCGTTCTTCATGAACCGGCGCAAGATCGCGATCCCCTGGTTACCCACGCCAACACAAGCGACCTGAATCCGATTGCTCGGCGCATTGTGGCCGAATACCGAAGACGAAACAATCCACGGCACCGCGGCCGCCGTGGTCGTTGCCGCGTAACGTTTGAGAAAACGACGGCGGTTCATTGATTTCGTCGACGCCGGTCTGTCCTGTGGCATGAGGGATTTCCTTTCGCGGGTTGGGGCTGGGCTTGTTGAGACTCTCCCGTCGTCACTCGAGCCGCGTTGGTTGGCGAAGTGGTTCTTGTGCGATTCCAATTGATTAAGAACCTGTAACAAAACTGCTTCGGCCGAGCGTCTATCCGCTGCTTCTACGGAAGTGGACGTCCATCGTACATGTTTGAAACAAGGTTTTGTGACGGCCTCTAACATCATAACGCACACCGGTGTGAGTCACAAACGACAGCTAACGCTTCGGAGCCGATGTGGTGGACTGTTGCAAGACGATACATTCGTTCGGTCGGCTGTTCGATTCGGCAACGCCCAAGCCCCGGGGCGCGGGGGTTTCCGTCGTACGCCAAGACAGATTGATCGACCATCGCCAACGCGTGCAAACGGGGGCAGGACGTTCGAGCCGGCGCTCTTCGCACGACAGACACGGCGAGGCCCCGGGAATCGGCACAAAAAATGCACGTCCAACAACGATCGGCAAGGCATGTGTTGGCAGCGCACGGGCCGCTGCGCTCTTTGCATAAGGACGACGTTGCGATGAATCGGTTGCCATGCGAAGCACTCTTGTGCGTGTTCGTGTTTAGTTCGTTGGTCCCTGCCGCCGAAAATGTGGCAACACAGCAGCTCAGTAGCTCGCGCACGATTCGTCACGTGACGTTGTATCGCGATCGGGCCATGGTCATGCGCGAGATCGTCATTCCACCGGGCGACGCGCTCCGTGGCATCGATGTGTCGGACTTGCCCGCCCGAGTATTTCCCGAAAGCCTGTCGGCCGAGGGTGATGAACACACCGTGGTTCGCGCGGTTCGCGTATCGGATCACCAGGTGGCGAAACCACGAAGCGACGAGGCGCGAAAAGCCGCCCAAGAAACGCAGAGGCTGAATCAACAAGTGGAAGACGCCCAGAAGTTGCTGGACGTGGCTAAGCGAAACCTGGCATCCCTTGACGAATTGGTCAGTTTCTCCGTGGTCGCTGGGAAAAATGATCTCAGTCACGGTCTGCTCAATGCGGAAACCTTGACCACATTGGCGGATTATTCCATGACGAAACGGCACGAATTGCTGCGCGAACAGTTGCAGTGCCAACAACGCCTGAACGATCTGAAAACAGAGCTCCGGACAACGCAGCGCCGGCGGCGCGCGCTACGCGGTGACGCGGACAAAGGGACCTGCCGGGCGAGAATCTTCGTCGAGACCGAAAAAGGAGCCGCGGCACGCGTCCAGCTGAGCTACCTGGTTGCGGACTGTGGATGGTCGCCTCAATACACGGTTCACGGCCGCGCGAGTGAGCTGACTTTCGATGTTCGGTACAGTGCGTTGATCGAGCAGATGAGCGGCGAACCCTGGCAGGGAGTCCGCTTGACGCTCTCCACCGCGTCGCCATCGGTGAGTGCGGCGCGCCCCGTGTTGACCCCCCTGCGGATCACTTCGATTGACCCGAGCAAAGCCGCTGGGAACGTCAAACACGCCGGCCCAGGATCCGACCCGTTTGGCGCGGCGCCGGATCTTCCGCGGCTGGACGACCTCGCCGGGACGCTGCAATCGCTTCGCGCCCGGCAGCAACAGGCCGAAAACCAGCTCAATATAATGGACATGGACGCGTCACCCAAGAGACGCGATATCCTACTGAACTCGCTTGCCGGTAAAATGCAGGAAATCGAACTGCAGGCGGAAGCCAAGTCGTGGCGCACGTTGGCCCCGGATGCGAACGGTGATATCGCCAGCCAGGTGTACACGCTGGCACAACCCGTCACATTGGATTCGCGGCGCGAGACGCAACTGGTTCAGATCGTTGATATGCAACTTCCCGGAAAAATGTACTACGTCGCGACACCCTTGCTGAGCACCTACGCGTACCGCGAGGCACGTATGACCAATTCGCAACCGATCGGGTTATTGCGCGGTCCGACATCCGTCTACTTGGACGACCGATTCGTCGGTCATGCACAGATCCCGTCAACCGCCAGTGGCCAACAGCTCGCCATCGGTTTCGGCGCGGATCAACAAGTGCGGACACGTCGCGAATTGCTGGACAAACAGGACAACCTGCAAGGAGGTAATCGGCGACTGCAATTCACGTATCGATTGGTCTTGGCCAATTTCAAGGACCAGCCGGTGACGGTGCAACTGATGGATCGCATGCCAATTACGCGTGAAACGCAACAATTGTCAGTCCGGCTGGACGATCCGAAGACGCCCTTGTCCGACGATGGACTCTATCAACGTGTCCTGCGCCCGACCGGCGTCCTCCGCTGGGATGTTGCCGTCCCGGCCGGGCGCTACGGCAGTGAGGCAATGGACGTCGAGTACTCGTATACGGTCGAATTCGATCGAAACCGAGTTCCGAACGTTCAACAGATGGTCACGGAAATGGAAGCCGACTACCAGGACCTGAGTCTGCCGGCCGGCGGCATGGGCGGATTCGGCGGCGGCATGGGTGGCGGTGGCCGCTGAGCGTTCAGCGGCATACGGTGGGGATGGGCAAGAAGAAATAAGGCAAAGGTGGCACCTATTTCAGTTCGCGCACGTTTCCAAGCGAACAACGGGAGCGCCGCGCATGCGAGAGCGTACTCCCTTGTGGGTTGCGGGCCACCCGTGTTAGACACCTTATGGGCGGAGATTTGATGATCTTGAGTCAAGTCTTTGGGTCGGACTACGCATAGGTTGTGGACGGGGTGCCGACGGACAAGGATGTCCGTCGTACCTGGCACCCCGAACACGGTCGGATCCACGGCGGCTGCCGCCTGGAGATTCGCCTGGGAAGCTGCATGGGGTCAGACCCGGTTTTGGGTTTTCGGGACGATCAGACCGGCCACACGACACGGCAACACGGAGGAAAAGGAGGAAAAAGTGCCACGCCACTTCTTGCGGGGCATTGGGAAGGTGGATAACTCAATTTGGGACGTTTGTCCGCTCGCTCGCAAACTGGACCAATGAAGCGGC
>CAZSOG010000768.1:0-3578 GCA_964607555.1 uncultured Pirellulaceae bacterium
TCGCCGGCATCTCGGTCGAGCCCGGATCAGACCGCCACATTTTGGGATCAGGCCCGAATTGCGGCGCCGCAGCAGATCGCTCGTGAATAATTCGGGCTACTGGAGCTGACCGGATGAGCGACCTATAATGCCGAGTTTCCATGTGGGGCCTTTGGGCTGTTTTGGGCGCGAACTACGATTCTTGAGTCACCCTTGAGTCACCAACGTGTAGGGGTAAACAAGTATGAGCGGATCGGCAGAGCAGGCCGCTTCCCAGTCGTCCGAGGTCAGTCAGCAGCGGGTACTGGTCCTTGATTTCGGGTCGCAATACGCACAACTGATTGCGCGGCGCGTGCGTGAACAGCACGTTTTTTGCGAGATCGTGCGGCATGATATCACGGCCGAGCAGATTGCGGCCCACGCGCCCCGCGGACTGATCCTATCGGGGGGCCCGTCGAGTGTTTATGAAGACAACGCCCCGCGCTGCGACCAGCGTTTGTTTCACATGGGCTTGCCCGTGCTGGGTATTTGCTACGGCATGCAATTGGCCTGCGAAGCCCTCGGCGGCCACGTCAACAGCGTGCCGACGCGGGAATACGGTCCGGCACGGTGTCGCGTCACGAACCCCACGAATCTGTTCCAGGGCATCCCGGATGAACTCGATGTGTGGATGAGCCACGGTGATCAGGTGACGACGGTATCCGCGGAATTCACGCCATTGGCACAAACGGCCTCGTGTCCAATCGCGGCGGTCAAACACCGTGATTTACCCGTCTACGGACTCCAGTTCCATCCCGAGGTCACGCACACGCCGTTGGGGAACTTGATCCTGCGCAACTTCCTGATGGGCGTTTGCCAATGCGACGGCACGTGGCGGTTGGGCGACTTCGCGCAGGAGACGGTCCAACGGCTGCGGCAGCGCATCGGGGACGCACGCGTGATTTGCGGTCTATCGGGCGGCGTCGATTCGGCGGTGACCGCCGCGCTGTTGTACCAGGCGATTGGCAATCGATTATCGTGCATTCTCGTCGATAACGGCCTGCTGCGCAAGGACGAGCAAGCCGCCGTGCTGGCCGAGTTCACGAACCATTTTCACGCCGACCTGCACGTCGTGCAGGCCCAAGACAAGTTCCTGTCACGGCTTAAGGGAGTTACCGACCCGCAGGAAAAACGGCGCCGCATCGGTCACTGTTTTATCGACTGCTTTGCCGAGGAAGCTACACAAATCCCTGACGCGAGATTTCTTGCCCAGGGCACGTTGTATCCCGATGTCATCGAGAGCGGCGCGGCCGCCGATGGCCCCGCGGCAACCATTAAACTCCACCATAATGTGGGCGGCTTGCCGGATCACCTTGGTTTCGAACTCGTCGAACCGTTGCGCGATCTGTTCAAGGACGAGGTACGCAGACTGGGACTCGAACTCGATTTGCCGGAGGATATTGTCTGGCGGCACCCGTTTCCAGGCCCCGGTTTGGCGGTCCGCTGCCTGGGTGAAGTCACCCGGGAACGACTCGACGTGCTGCGTGAAGCCGACGCCATCGTCGTCAACGAGATCAAAGCCGCCGGGCTCTACCGCGAAACAGCTCAGGTGTTCGCCGTCCTGCTGCCGGTGCAGAGTGTTGGCGTCATGGGCGATGCGCGGACCTATGAAAATGCCGTCGCGATCCGTAGTGTCAACACGACCGATTTCATGACCGCCGATTGGTCCCGTCTCCCCTACGAATTGCTGGCCCGCATTTCAACTCGAATCATCAACGAAGTGCAGGGAGTGAATCGGGTTTGCTATGACGTCAGTAGCAAACCCCCGGCCACGATCGAATGGGAATAGCGGCGTTGCAATGATGTGGATTCCCTCCGCGCAATAAAAAGTGCCAGAGGCCGTCGGGCGTAACGACCTCTGGCACCGTCGCGGGTGAGGCTCAACCGTGGGGAACGGTTCAGCCCTGGAGGTGCGCGAATGCTCGTGGCAATACCGATCGATGCGGGGCGAGCGCGGGATGCTCGTAATCGGTCTTGTCGAGCGGCTGGATCCGTCAGCGAGCTGACGTTCAGTTAGAGGATCGGACCGACCGCCCCGTCACGACCATGATTTTCGGTGATTGCCGGAAATTCCCGATAATCAACAAAAGAAGAATAATCGATAAGGTCAACGTATATTGCCGGGCTGGGCACGGGGCGCTCCAAGATTCACAAAGAAGGCCGGCGAGGAGGCCTTGATCGTAAGCTGGTCCGCGCAATTCCAAAGGGAGGGTGGTTGTTCACTATCCGAAAGTGCACTCAACCAATGGCCGTTAACCGATGACGCAATGCGGGGCGTGCCATCCGCGTGCGGTGATCGCATGACTCGCTCGATGGGCAGCACCCCGATAGGTCCTATACGACTGATCGGACCGATCCGTCCAGAGAATATGCGCGGTGTGCTACGGGCACCCACCACCACGAACACGCCAGGGACGCGGGAAATCAGTTTACGGTGTACATTACTCTCCAGGAGGGTGAGTGGACCAGTCAACGATCGAAGCCCGGCGAGAATCGTACGGGACAAGAACTTGGGAGGAGATTCAATTCTCGGCGTTCACAGCTGGAACACTTAACGGAAGGCATTCTTGCCCTTTTATGTCCTTGCCTTGGCTTTTCGTCACGTTCCTGATCGTCCGCCGTCATGGACTTCGAATACCCACCAACAGCCACATTTCTAATTTCTAATTTCTTATTTTTAATTTCTAATTTCTTATTTCTTATTTTCCGCGTTCATCGAGGCACTCATGGGCAAACAGTACATTTTCACGATCGCGAACTTGACCAGGAAGCATGGTCCTCGAGAAGTGCTCAAGGACATCTGGCTGGCCTTCTATCCGGGCGCGAAAATTGGCGTCTTGGGTCGCAACGGGTCGGGGAAGAGCACGTTATTGCGGATCATGGCCGGAGTGGACCAGCAGTTTGACGGCGAGGCGCGACTGACCGACGGATTCACACGTGGCTATCTGCCACAAGAACCACAACTCAATCCGGACACGGACGTGCGTGGCAACTTGGAGGAGGCGGTGGCGCCGCGGCGGCAGGTACTGGACGAATACAACGCCATCAGCGTTCGGCTTGCGGAACCGCGGGATGATCAGGCGATGCAGAAGCTATACGATCAAATGGCCCGTCTCCAGGATCGGATCGACGCGGAGAATCTCTGGGAATTGGACCGTCAGATTGAAATTGCGATCGACGTCATGAACTTGCCGCCGGGTGACGCGGACGTGGCACGTCTTTCGGGTGGCGAGCGTCGGCGGGTCGCACTCTGTAAGCTGCTGCTGCAGCACCCGGATCTCTTACTGCTGGATGAGCCGACGAATCATCTGGATGCCGAGGCCGTGCAGTGGCTTGAGCGGCATTTGGCCGATTATCCGGGAACGGTCGTCGCGGTGACGCACGACCGGTATTTCCTGGACAACGTGGCCAAATGGATTCTGGAACTTGATCGCGGGCGTGGAATCCCTTGGGAGGGCAATTATTCATCCTGGTTGGAGCAGAAACAAGAACGTTTGGCGCGCGAGGAAAAGTCGGCCCACGCGCGGCAACGATCGCTGCAACGAGAGCTCGAATGGATC
>CAZSOG010000769.1:0-3572 GCA_964607555.1 uncultured Pirellulaceae bacterium
TACTGCGGTATGGCAAGCTGGTCAGCACGCCAGAATGCCAGAATGCGGAATGCGGGGTGCGGGTGCGGGGTGCGGAAATCCGTGAAACCGGATCCGAACGGACCATGTCGTTGCGTCTTGCGCCGGCCCATTCCGAATTCCGCATTCCCTATTCGTCGCTGCTGGTGACCAAGGATCAGTCGACACGGATCGGATAACGGATCGCGGCTTACCT
This sequence comes from uncultured Pirellulaceae bacterium, assembly GCA_964607555.1. Lineage (GTDB taxonomy): Bacteria > Planctomycetota > Planctomycetia > Pirellulales > Pirellulaceae > JAJSAJ01. The sequence continues at coordinate 215 of CAZSOG010000769.1, forward strand.
AACGGGTTGGAAGCCAAACGCACCACCAGGGCGCAACAAGAACGCCCATGGCGACTCAGAGGTTTTTCTACAGGCCTATCCCAGGCTCCCCGAACTTTGCCGGACCTCTCATGCTTGTCGTCGTGAAGATGGCGAGATGCTGAAAAAAACGGGCAAATTGGCCTGTTCCGGATTGCCGGAATCGCGTATCATCCACCCCGCGTTGGATTGTGCCGTGGGCACCTACAGCCCTAACCCCAAAGCCAGGACCATGGCGATGATACCCAAGACGGCAAGGGCGATCCACCATCCGGGTCGGCCGGACCAAATGTGGGTATCGCGCAAGATGTAATGGCCACAGACGGGGCATTGGTCGGCGTCTTCGTACACATCCGCGCCACATTCGGGACACGGAAGCGTCTCGGCCTGTTCGTCGTTCGTGGCATCCACATCCGGATATTCCCACTCGTGCAAGTCATCTTGTGGATCGTCCCAATTCGGGGCCGGCATGATGCGTATTCCTTAAACAGACCGTTATCCCGCCTGCGGCGGGCCGACGCGAACGAGTTGTCGCAATAACCATTGATTCTACTGGATCCCTATCGGACTCCAATGGCGGGTGGTGCCGCCGGCGCGGAGTCGCATTGCATTAGCCGCTCGACGGCGGAGGGTCGTCAAGGAGGACGAACGTGCAAACGCTCAAGACAGCAGTCGTTGTCGTCTTATTACTGGTCGTATTCTACGGCGTCTACGAAGTATTGAATCGACCACCAGCCGAACCACCGCGGGAAGTGGCGGCAATGGACGAGCAAGAGATCGTGCCGCCGGCGATCAGCTTTGGGGATGCGTCGGCACCGGGAAGCACGGAGCCGCTGGTATCGATCCCATCGGCCGGACCAAGTTCGGATACGATGGGTGCCTCGACCGCGCCAGCCACGTCCCAATTCCCCGCAATGCCTGTCGATACGGCGGCATCGCCCAATGCCAATACAACACCGCCGACCAACATACCGAGTGGTGGATTGGATGTCGGTACGCTCCCGCCGCCGCTGCCCGGCAACGCCGTGGCGGCGCCCGCGCCGGCCGATCCCGCGCCCGAGCGGCACACTGCCGCCACCGCGCCAATGGCGACACGAACCCCCGGCCCCACGAACATCGCGGCGACCTCGGACCCGAATCAACCGCTCGTGCAAAGTAATCCGTACGTGCACCAAAACACGCTCGGCACGCCGCCCGGCGGCAACGGCACCGCAGCCAATGACAAGTCCGTCGGCCGACAAGCGTACCAACACGCAGTGCGGTCGGCCAGGACGGCGATCGAAAAAGGCCACTATCACGACGCACTGTTCACGCTGTCCGCGTTCTACAAGTCTCAGGACTTGACCCCCGAAGAACAAACCGAACTGCTGGATATGCTCGATCCGCTGGCAGGTAAAGTGATCTACTCGCGGGAACATCTGGTTGAACCGGCCTATAAGGTGCGGCGTAACGAGACGCTCATGGATATCAGTCAACACTATCATGTGCCCTGGCAACTGCTGCAAAAGATCAATGGCATCGAGAATCCGCGCGTGCTGTTGCCCGGCAGCGAGTTGAAAGTCGTTTCCGGGCCGTTTCGAGCCGAAGTGGACTTGCAAGCACGCGAACTCACGGTATTTCTAGGCCAGCTGTACGCCGGTCGATTCCCGATCAGTATCGGCGCCGATCCGGCCCCCGTCGACGGTGAATACGAAGTACGCGACAAACGCGAAGACCGTCCCTATTTCACGACCGATGGCCGCCAGATACCGGCCGGCAGCCCCAACAACCCGTTTGGCCGCGTCTGGCTTGATCTCGGCAAAGAGATCTGCATCCATGGGAGTCCGGCAACCGGATCCGACGCGCAACACGGGTGCATCAGCCTCAGCCCACGTGACGCTGACGATATCTACGGTATCTTGTCCCTTGGATCGAAAATTCGGATTCTGCGTTGAGGCGTGGTCGATCGACCGACGCGTATCCGATTGGCCCGCCCCCGCTCGTATGTGCGTTTGCCAGCGCCGCGCTGAATCGTGCGGCACGCGAGTTCCGCGGCACGTGGACCACGTCACTCGCCATCTCCCGATGACGGTCGATCGGACCTGCCTTGACCACCGTCGCTTCGAGACGGGCCGCATGGTAAGCTGGTGCGCGGCGCCAACCGTGCCGGCGCGCGAATGTCCGAGCGATTCGCTGTTTGGCCATCGGCCGTCCCTGTTCTCGCATCCTTCGTAACGACTGATTTGCCATGTATGACCGCAACGCACTGATACAGCTGATCCAAGACCAGGCCCTGAAAACGGGCCATTTCGTGCTCGCCTCGGGAAAAGAAGCCACGTACTATCTGGATTGCCGACAAGTGACGCTCGATGCGCGCGGAGCCAATCTCATTGCCGAGGGAATGCTCGAGTTACTCGCCAGCCAGATGCCGGACGCGGTCGGCGGCATGGCGATCGGCGCGGACCCGATCACGGCCGCCATCATTACCTTGGCCGGGCAACGGGGCATTCCGATCCGTGGCTTTATCGTTCGCAAGGAAGCAAAAAAACATGGCCGCGGACGCGTTGTCGAAGGCCCCGTCCAGGCCGGCCAGCACGTCGTCATCGTCGAGGACGTCGTGACAACCGGCGGCAGCTCACTCAAGGCGATCGAGCAAGCCGAGGCGTTTGGCTTGACCGTCGATCGCGTCGTTGCCATTGTCGACCGACTGGAAGGCGGACGTGAAGCGTTCGAACAGGCCGGATATCGGCTCGAGACATTGCTGACGATCCAGGACCTGGGAATCGCCGCGCCGTGAAGTCCTGCCGGCAAGGGGCATGAGAGACCTTTTGGGCCGAAATTTGTTGCACTTGAGTCAAGTTCTTGGGGCGAATTACGCATGGGGCGTGCTGGAAGTGCAGAGGGGTATGCGACTGGGTTTGCGCGCGGTCGGTTTGGAAAACCGACCTACATGTGCCGCCCACCGGGATATCGGGCGGCGCCGCCGATCGCTCTTTGGGCGGCACCGGTAGAGCGGCTCTCCGAGCCGTGGCCGCCTGGAAATCCGTCAGTTGGTTGGAGGTGGAACGTCATTAGATTCTCAGGTTACAGAATGCGCGCATGTTTTTTTGACCGGGCCGCATCCGCCTCCAGTCGGCGCACCCTGGACTGGCGAGAACCCCGGATTCTGGGCAAGTTGCGACTGCCGCGTCGTTGAGAATCCGAGGCGTTCAACGCGGGAAGGTATACGGAAACGGTAACTGTTCACGACCCGGAAGCCTGAAAACCGCAGATAAACGCAAATGAACGCTGATAACGCCACTAACAGTGTTTTTCGCGAAGTCGAAGAAGCGATCGTTGTCACGTCAGATACGCAGTCTGA
>CAZSOG010000770.1:0-3563 GCA_964607555.1 uncultured Pirellulaceae bacterium
TTATTTCTTATTTCTAATTTCTTATTTCTTATTTCTTATTTCTTATTTCTTATTTTCTTCCCCCTCTACATCAAACCGATCGTGCAGCCGAGGTTCTCGACCAGCCACTGGACGGTGACATCGGCCAACAGGGAACAATCGCGGGCCAGGAGCAGCAGGTAGTGTGCGCGTCCGCGCGCGGCCTCCTGGACTTCCGGCGGCGTGCCGACGATAGTGGCCCAAGCGGTTGCTCTGGGACCATGATGGGCCAGCCACTGGATGGCGTCCAATTGACGCCGGCAGCCCGTGGTGCGATCGGGCGCGTAGACCAACACGTCGACCGGGCCATCGAGGTGATGCGCGACGATCGCCGCGGTGGTCAGTGTTTCGCATGCCCGCTGCGTGCCGTCGAAGATGGTCGCGACGGACCACGTTCGACGGCGTCCGGTCTCTTGCGTTGGGGGTTGAACGGCCGGCGCATGGCCGCGTGGGCCGAGGATCACGACATCCGATTCGGTCGCATCGGCCAGCGCGCGTTGGGTAACGCGGCCCCGCGCGACGGAGAAGGACCAGGTCACGTGCGCTTGTTCCGCCAGGCGTCCCACGCGTGCGCGCACCAATGCCGCCTTCTGTCGCAAGGCTCGCTCGATCGATCGCGTGTCCAGCGGCCGAGCTGTGGCCGATGCGATGGCAATCTCCGTCACGAACGGCAGACTGGCGGCCCGTACCGCATCAATGTCCTCGATGAACAGTCCCCTGAGTTCGGCGTGCAGGTCGTCGGCAAGTCGCGCCGCCGCTTCCAGCGCGGCGCCGCCCCCGGCGGCGGCGTCCAACGCAACCAGGACGCGGGTTCCCGACGACGACTGCAAGTGCTCGGTTGACTTATTCATTTTTCGCACCACCCGTCATCTCTTGCGCGAACTGGCGCCGCAGTCGGAACAACTCGTCCAGTTTCTCGGCAACTCGAAAATTGACCGTCCCCTCGGGGTATTGTCCCCGTGCGTCCGCTGCCCCGGCGGGAATGCCGGTCAGCAGCGTCACTGCCTGGTCGACGTGCGCGACCGGCCAGACATGAAACCGGCCTTCCGCGGCCGCTTTGACCACGTCGGCGCGCAACATCAAGTCTTTCACGTTCGTGTGCGGTATCAAGACACCGTGCCGGCCGGTGAGGCCGCGTGCCGAACAGATATCGAAGAACCCCTCGATTTTCTCGTTCACTCCACCGATCGGCTGCACCTGGCCGTGTTGGTTGACCGAGCCGGTAACCGCCAGGCTTTGCCGGATCGGCAAATCGGACAAAGCTGACATCAGGGCACAGACCTCGGCCACCGAAGCACTGTCACCATCCACTTTACCATAGGACTGTTCGAACACCAAACTCGCCGCCAGCGACAGCGGCCGGGAATTCGCGAACCGCGCGGCCAGGAACGAAGACAGGATGAGCACGCCCTTGGAGTGGATCGCGCCGCCCAATTCGACCTCCCGCTCAATATCGATGAATTCCCCCTTGCCGATGCGCACCTTGGCCGTGATCCGTGACGGCTGACCGAACATGAAGTTGCCAATCGACAGGACCGACAGACCATTGACTTGGCCCACGCATTCACCGTCGGTATCGATCATGACCGTGCCGCGTTGGATCTGTTCATGCACCAGTTGGCGCACGCGATCCAAACGATAGATTCGTTTATCGATTGCTTGCTGCACATGCCGCGCGGTCACGACCTCGGCATTTAACTGTGCCGCCCAGTAGTTCGCCTCGCGCACCAGATCGGCGATGGCCTGCGTGCTGGCCGAGAGTTTTTCGGAATCCCCGGCGACCCGCGCGCCATGCTCGATCATGCCCGCCACCGCGGTCTTGTCGAACGGCAAATACTTCTCCTGGCGGGCCAATGTGGCGATGAAACGCGCATAGGATTGGCAATTGTCCTCCGAACGCGGGATCTGCTCGTCAAAATCGGCCGCCACCTTGAACATGTCGCCAAAATCGGGATCGTATTGGCATAACATGTAATAGAGCATGCGATCGCCGATCAGGATGACTTTGACGTTCAACGGGATCGGCTCCGGTTCGAGCGACACCGTGCTGATCAAGCTGAGCGATTCGCCAAGCGATTCGACTTTCAGCTGTTTCGCGGCCAGCGCGCGTTTCATGCCGTCCCAGGCGTAAGGCTGTTGCAACAGACGATGCGCGTCAAGCACCAAATAGCCGCCGTTGGCACGATGCAGGGCGCCCGGCTTGATCAAGGCGAAGCGTGTTACCAGCGTCCCCATCTGTGACTCGTGCTCAACACGCCCCAGCAGATTCTGATAACTCGGATGGTTCTCGAATACAACCGGCGCGCCTTGCGTCTGTTTATTGTCAACCAGCAGGTTGACTTCATAGCGATCAAAACTCTGCTGCGGTGAGCTCGGCATGCCCAGCATGGCCGGCGCCGGCTCCTCGCTCGGGAGAAAATCGTCCGTATGCTCCACCGCGTCCTGCTCGACCGCTTCCAGATACTCCAATACCCGGGGAAACTCCGCGTAATCGGTCCGCAATCGCCCGAGCAGGTGATCGATGGCCAGTTTCGCCGTCTCCTGGTTCAGTTGCTTGATCTTGTCGCGCGACTCCTTGCGCCACTGCGGGATCTTCTCGACCAGTTTCTTCAACTCTTCCTGCAGTTGCTGAACCCCTGCTTCGACCTTTTTCCGTTCCTCGGCGGACAGCTTATCGAAGTCTTCCGGCCCCACGACCTCGCCATCCTTGACCGGTGCCATCGCGTACCCGCTGGGCGTGCGCACCAGCTGGATTCCGCGCGCTTCGGCCTGTTCCGCCAGTTGCTTGAACGCTTGCTCGTGCCGGTCACGCGATTCCTGTTCGATCTCGTGGATACGGTTCTGATGTTCTTCAATCTGTAGCGCCGACGGAATCTCGGTCCGCATATCCTCCAGCAGGTCGACCACGTCCTGTCGAAACGTGGCGCCACGTCCGGCCGGGAATTCGATCGCCAAGGGACAGTGGGGCCGTTCGAAGTTATTGACATAAACCCAATCGGAGGGCGTGGCTTCCGTTCCCGCCTTCGCCGTCAGGAAGTGCTTGATCGTGGTCCGTTTCCCCAGCCCGGGCGGGCCGAGCACGAACATGTTGTAGCCGTCACTGCGGATGCTGATGCCAAACTGGACCGCATCCAGCGCCCGTTGCTGACCCAGAATCTGCTGGAGATCCTCAAGGTCCTCGGTCGTCTCGAAATCCAAGGAGTTGGGGTCACAGCACCAACGCAACCTGTCCGGTGTTAATTCGGTCACATCCGTCATGCGGCGCCTCGCAAGAAAGCAGGGACAATCGGTCCGATCACAGTTCGCCAATTCGTGCACGAGTCACGCTGTTATGGTACGCGATGCGGCGTGGCCGTGCGACCGGACCAGGGGGAGTATCGCGTCCCATCTGGTCGATTACTTGCACTGACCCGGCCGTTCCGCATATGATCCTAGTGCGGGTGGCCCGCAACCCACGAGGGAGTTGGCCCTCCTTCGGTTGCGCTCCCGCTGTTCGCTTCGAAACATGCGCGCACGGTGCGCGCATCTGGCAGCCTAAGAATCTA
>CAZSOG010000771.1:0-3561 GCA_964607555.1 uncultured Pirellulaceae bacterium
CAACCGTCGACGCACCAGGTGCCGAGCAGGCTTTGCGTTGGATCGTCGACATTGGCGATATCATGTGCGTAGCACTCGCCGTAGACGACTTTTCGACTTGGCGGCATGCCGGCGCACACATCCAGCAAGTTGATGCCAGGCATCGATTTTGGTGGTTCGATCCCACACGCGGCCAGGATCGTGGGCACCAGATCGACACTGCTGACCGGATCGTAGATATAGCGCGCGTTGATCTTGCCCGGCCAGGAGAGCAGGATCGGAGTGCGCACGCCGCCGTCGTATGCGGATTGTTTCGAGCGTGGCGCGAAACCATAGTGCCAGTCGGGCGGCGTTTTCGTTTGCGCGGTGTGTTGGATCCAACCGTTGTCGACGACGAAGGCGATCAGCGTGTTATCTCGAAGACCACGTTTGGCCAGAAAATCAACCAGCTCACCACATGTTTCATCGAACCATTCACACATGGCATAGTAGCGTGCCAGCTGATCGGGTCGGCCCGGTTTCTGGTACTTCTTGACCAGGCGCGCGGGTGGATTGTGCGGTGAGTGTGGCAAGAACGGCGCGTACCAGATGAAGAACGGCTTGTCGCCGGTCGATTTGACGAAGTCGAAGATCGGTTCAAGTCCCTTGCGGCCGATCTTGAGCCCTTCGTCGCCATGCCGCCCGCCGCGCTTCGGGTCACCGTGCGTCATTCCGGATGTAAACCCGCCGCGTCGGTAGTTGCCTTCCCACCATTTGCCGCATTGGAAGCTCGCGTACCCATGTTGGGCCAGCAGTTTTGGCAGCGTCGGAACGCGATCGATGTGCTGAATAACACGGTTGCACAAGGCGAGATACTCCGGATTCTCGCGCGAGTAGCCGACACCTGGCGGCGGAGCGGGATCGTTCCCAACGATCCCATGCTGATGCGGGTACAGGCCTGTCACTAATGTCGCGAGCGATGGACGACACAAGGCCGTCGGCACGTACCCGCGTGGAAACCGCGCGCTCCGCGCCGCCAGCTCGTCAATCCGGGGCGTCTGGATCACCGGGTGCCCCATGAATCCAAAGTCCGTCCACGTCTGGTCATCGGAGATGATCAGGACAACATTCGGCGGCCGCTTCGGGTCCGGCTTGATGGTTCGTCGCTTCTTCGGTGTCGGGTGGAGTTTTGGATCATTGACCAACGGGAACTTCTCCGGCGTGTACGCACCACCATATTCATCGCGCAGCTGGTTACACCGGCGGCGCATTTTCTGGAGTGCTTCCGCGCAGGTCGCATCATCCGCAACGTTGGTTAGTTCGTCAGGGTCGTTTTTCAAATCGTGCAAGAACTCGTATACCGGATGCTGCTCGAAATAGCGCGCATACGCCCAACGCTGATCACGGATCCCTTCCCACTTGGGCAGGTTGACCGGATAGTGCATCAGATGTTCACAGAAGAAATCGGTGCGCCAATCACTCGGCGTTTTCCCTTCGATCAGCGGCACGAGGCTGCGCCCCTGGTAAGTATCAGGTGGTTTCACGCCGGCCACATCAAGGATCGTCGCCGGGATGTCGATATTGAGCGTCATCGACGAAACCACGCGTCCACGTCGCGATTTCGGCTGCCGCGGATCGTACACGATCATCGGCACGCGCAGCGATTCTTCATAGTGCGACCACTTCCCCGCGAAACCGCGCGACGCACGATAGTAGCCGTTGTCGCCGGCAAACACGACGACCGTGTTGTCGGACAGGCCCAGCGCTGCCAGGCGTTTCAGTACGCGACCCATCGTCCGATCAATACCGGTGATCATTCGAAAGTAACCCTTGACGTTCTTCTGGTACTTCTCCGGCGTATCCCAGCGCCAATACCAGCGTTGGCGATTGAGTGAGCGTTTAAGAAAGTCAGGTTGACTCGCGAAAATCTCGGGGTCGGACAACGGCGCCGGCGCAATCGTCAAGTCTTCGTACATGCCATTCACAGCATGCGTGCATGGATAGGGCGTTTTCTTGTCCGCGTCCTCGGCATGCGGCGCGTTGAAGCTGAGCGACAAGCAAAACGGCTGGTCTTTCGACTGCGCGTCCAGGAATCCGATCGCCCGGTCTCCTATCAGCTCCGTCGTATGCCGAAGGCTGCCGTCCGCCTGCTTCTTGAAATAGGGCGCGCGAAAGATGCGTTCGTAAGCATCAAACATCTGGTCCTGCACACCCGGCTGGACATTCACGCCAAATTTCCCGAAGAATCCAGTGTGATAACCGGCCTCACGCAACAGCGCGGGATAACTGTTGTCGGTCAGCGACTTGGCCAACGGTACCGCGAAGAATGTGTACTTGTGAGTTCGCTCATGCAGGCCCGTGAACATCGAGGCGCGGCTCGCCGCACAGATGGGCGTGGTGACGAATGCGTTGGCGAAACGGACGCCACCAGCCGCCAGATGGTCCATCGTCGGTGTCTTCAACACCGCATGCCCGGCACAACCCATGTGATCGAAACGCTGGTCGTCGCTCAAGAAAAAGATGATATTCGGACGCTTGGGCGCCGCCACGGACACCGTGGACGTGCATAGCCCTCCACAAAACAAAACGAATGCCAATAGAGACCAGAAAAACAACCGCTGCCTGAACATGATGTCATCTCCCGACGCGACCGTGAAGCCGCAATCGAATCAAGCCGATCAATACGAGCCGCAACAGAGTGGCGTTTATCCGCCTATTCAGTGATTCCCGATAACCAAGCCGCCACGCAGCCCGTGTCTGGCCACCGTGCCGCGTGGAGGCAGCTACCTTTGTATGCCGATTCGGACCAATGTTCAAGGGTGGTAAGCGGCATCGTCTCAACGCTCTTTTCGGGGGCTGCCGCAACCGGTATAGTAAAGGGTGCGTATTGCACGGATTCGTTTTTTGTCACGGGATAGTCCGTCAAAACCGCCGGACGCCACAGCGGAAGCGCGCCACCAGCAACGGGCCGACACGATGAGCTCTTTTTCCTGCCCCCACTATGATGTCCGTGACGACTGGTGTTGCCGGGTCAACGGCGTCTGTGCTCCCGGCCGTCCCGGCTGCACGCTCCAGCACAATTCGAAGTTCGTCGTTCCCGTCGACGAACGCATCCGGCGCAAAGAGGAGCAGCGTGCCCAGCGTCGGCGGGAGGCACCGTGATCGCGCGCGGGCAGCATACCGCACGGGATGCGTCAGCAAATGACGCGAAGCCCCCCCCGCAGCGCAGCTCTCGCCCGCTGATGGCGGACTTGACTCGGTATAGCGCGCGTGATTCCGTGCGACACGCCCCGCGGCCGAGAGCAAACGTCGTGGGGACGGCTGAAAACCAACGCACGAATCTAACGCGGGTTGCACCGGCAACCCAAAACGGGTGGCATCCGCCTCTGGCGGATGCGTGGGCGCGAGTCCTTGGTTACTTATTGGACGAGTGCGTCTCCGCTTCTCATTCGCCATAGGCGGATGCCACCCGGTCACAAGACATGCGCGCACAGCGCGCGCATCCTACAGCCTAAGAATCTAACGAGGCATCGCCTCCAACCAACTGGCGGATCCCCAGGCGGTCACGGCTCGGAGAGCCGCTCCACCTATGGCGCCCAAAAA
>CAZSOG010000772.1:0-3560 GCA_964607555.1 uncultured Pirellulaceae bacterium
AGGGCACGCACAATGTGCTCATATGCTTGTTTCGGCTCCACGCCAATCGCAACGTCCATATTCGGACGCCAGACCGGATTGAGGCGCCGGTCGAACACGGTGGTTCCCATCGTGAGTTCGCCTTGCGTCTCGACGTCGCCGGCCAATTCAGCGAACTCAAACAATTCCGGTTCGAGCGCGGCGAGCAGAGCGACCGTATCATGCAAGTGGATGCTTTCCTGTCCCAAGCGCTGGTGGTAGGCCCGGTAGATGAACGGCAGGATCTTGCGTACAAACCGACCGACGCGAGTCGATTCGGGCGGCAGCGTGTCGAGGAAATTCAGCGTCATGCGCACGCGGCGTGTCACGTCAAGTGGAATCAAGGTTTTGGTCACGGGCGAGTTGAAGACGATGCGGGCGCTGGCCGGATCGTGGTAGATATTAAACTCGGCCGAGGCGGTAACATTCCCAATGCCATCGACGCACCCACCCATCATGATAACTCGATCGACGACCGTCGGCAGCTCCGGATCGCGTTGAAACGCGCGCGCGACGTTCGTCAGCGGGCCCAGACACAGCAGCGAGACGCGGTCGGGATCGGCCCGTAACGCGTCGCAGATCACTTTTTCGGACGGGTGCTGATGATGCAGTCGGGAGACCTCAAACCCGGTATTTCCGAGGCCATCATCACCATGCATGTAGCGTGCATCGGTGGCCGGGCTATCGTCTGGAGCGGTCGCGACGCCCAGACGCGGATAACGTGGCGGGTCGAGTTGTTCGATGATCGCCTGCACGTTGCGACTGGCCTGTTCCGCCGCCACGTTTCCGGCGACGGCCGTCACTGCCACGACGTCCAGACGCGGGTCGAATAACGCGATTGCCAAGGCCACTGCATCGTCGATGCCCGGATCGCAATCGATAATCACCTTCCTGGCCATTTAATCGCCTGTCCTCGCGTGCCGTTAGAGGGCCTCGCAACAAGGAGAAATCGGCAAAAGAATCGACGATCTTTGCCGTTTTGCCACTGAAAAATGGCAATATCCGCGTCTCGGCCCATTCTCCGAGACGTTCCCGTGAACACGAATAATCTGGTGTCTGCCGGCGCGAATGTCCAGTAGATCAGCTTCATGCCGAGCTGTGATTGTACTGCTGGACCCGTTCACAAACAAGTCATCCCACCTCGACACCCCGTTGGCTCACGGCTCCACGTCGCTAGAATCAAGGCCTGAACGCACTCAGCGCCTGGATCTTGGTGCTTTCCTGTTTCTTTTCCTTGGTACCCCCGTGTGAGATGACGTCATGATGAACACCACGGTCCAGCGTATTCGACGCGGGGATGACCTGACGATGGACGAGATGGCGGCGGTGATGGACGTGGTCATGCGTGGTCAGGTGCCGGGACCCGAGATCGCGGCGTTCTTGAAGGCGCTCCATGAGAAGGGCGAGACGGTCCAGGAGGTGGCCGGGGCCGCGGCGGCTCTGCGCCGCCACATGGCACCCATCCGTTCCACCCACCCGGATCTCATCGATACGTGCGGTACGGGTGGCGACCGGTCGGGGACCTTCAATATCAGCACGGCCGCGGCGCTGGTGACGGCCGCGGCCGGAGGCCACGTCGCCAAGCACGGCAACCGGGGCGTGACCAGCCGATCGGGTTCCGCGGACGTGCTGGCGGTATTAGGAGTGAACATCGAGGCGGACGTCGCCACGGTCGAATGCTGTCTGGATGAGTTGGGTATTTGTTTCTGTTTCGCGCCGCTGATGCATCCTTCGATGAAACATGTCGCCGCGGTCCGGCGCGCGCTTGGCATACCCACGATCTTCAACATGTTGGGGCCGCTGAGCAACCCGGCTTCGGCCCCCTACCAGTTGCTGGGCGTCGGGCGGGCGTCGTTGCGCCCGGTGCTGGCCGCCGCCCTGTGTCTGCTCGGAACACGCCGTGCGGCTGTTGTTTGTGGCGCCGACGGTTTGGACGAAGTCTCCATCGCCGCGGCCACCCATGTGACTCTGATCGAAGACTCCAGTTGCCAAGAGACGACTTGGAATCCAGAGGATTTCAAGATCGCACCGTCGGCGCTTGATACGCTGATTGTGGACGGGCCGGAAGCCAGCGCCCAAGTGATTCGAGCGGTTCTGGCCGGACAACCTGGCCCGGCACGCGATATCGTGGTCGCCAACGCGGGGGCCGCGTTGTGGGTGGCGGGGCACGCGGACTCGCGCGCCGCCGCGGCGTGCACGGCGCAAGATGCGATTGATAGCGGGCACGCTCAACAACTTCTCCGGCAGTTGGGGGAGGTCAGTCACTCGCGATGAATCGTTCGATCTGGCGACTCGTGATCATTGTCTCGTGCGCCCATGCCCTGGTCCATGTTTTCGAGCTGGCGTTGCCGAGCGTCGAGTTGCGCATTGCCGACTACTATGACGTCTCGAAGGAGACGATCGGCATGTTGTCCACCTGCTGGCGGTTCCCGTGGGGAATCGGCGCGCTGGGCGCGGGCTGGCTGGTCGATCGCTTCGGATCGGAGCGGATGTTGGCAATCTATCTTATCGGTTGCGCCGCCATGTGTTGTCTGGCGGCAGCCGCCGTGCCGATGGCCGCCCAATTCGTCGTGATGTTTCTCATGGGGACGTTCGCCAGCATTTATCATCCGGCCGGCCTGGCACTGATTTCTCACACGACAACGCCGGCCAATCGGGCGCGCGCGTTGGGCCTGCACGGGATCTTCGGGTCGGCTGGCATCGGCACCGCGCCGTTTCTCGCCGCCATGCTCCTGTCGACCGGCTTTTCGTGGCGCCAGTACTATCTGGTATTGGCGGCAATGGGTACCGCGTTCGGACTCGTCTTCGTTTGGCGCTCCGCGCGCGAAGTCCGACACGATCAGAAAGAGGTTAGTAAAGCGGAGCAGGAGGAGCAGGCGTCAGCCGATTGGCGTTCGTTCGGCATGCTCGTCTGTGTAGCCCTGATGCAGGGCTTCATTTATGCCGCGGTGCTCAGCTTCCTGCCACGCTACCTGGGCACCTGGCACGTCGGCGGTGGTCTCCTATCCCAGGCGAGTCGCGGCGCCTATTTGACGGGCGCGGTCTTGCTGGTCGGCTGCGTCGGCCAGTACCTGGCCGGGCGGATCGCGCGTCCGGAAGTACTGGAGCGGCAATTGGCATTGGTTACATACAGTAATATTCCATTTCTGCTGGCGATGGGGTTCTCCAGTAACGTGTGGCGGGTGCTCTCGGCTGGGATGTTCGCCCTGGTCCATTTCATGCACCAGCCCCTGTACAACAGCCTGATTGCCAAATACACGCCGCGGCATCGCCGCAGCCTCTGCTACGGGTTCAGTTTCGCCATCGGCGCCGGACTCGGGAGCTTCGGCGCGGCCTTCAACGGTTTCAGCCATTACGACCAGGTGACCTACTCGGTCCTGGCCGCGGTCGCCGCCATCGCCGGTTCCATCGGCATGGCCCTGTGGCGCCGCAACGCGGACCTGGCGAGTCGCACGTAGCCTGCTGCATCTAGGGTGACAAGTCGGTGTTGTAGCGCAATACGTTTCTTCCAGTTTTCCTGTCGTTTGTCAACAGTCAACCAT
>CAZSOG010000773.1:0-3545 GCA_964607555.1 uncultured Pirellulaceae bacterium
GTGAGCAAAGACGGCGGGGCCTTTGACGAAGCAGGTGGCCGACTTACGGCGCCGCGGCAGGTCGCTCGTGAATGATCCGGGGCAGCGGCTGACGGAAAGTCTCGCTCTGGCAGCGTGTCTGCGGCCTTGATCGCACACCTTCTCTGGACGGATCGGTCCGATCAGTCGTATAGGACCTATAGCACCTATAGGACCTATTATAGGAGCGCCGCTCGTCGAGCGAGTCATGTGATCACGGCGCGCGTTTTACCAAGCTATAGACGCACGGAACCAGAAACAGCGTCAGGAATGTCGAGACGAGCATGCCGCCGATCACGGCGCGGGCCAGGGGGATCATGGCTTCACCGCCGGGCGCGAACTTGAATGACAGCGGCAACATGGACGCGACCAGAACCAGCGCGGTCATCAGAATGGGGCGCAAACGCACCTGGGCGGCGGCCAGCGCGGCCTGTCCGGGGGGCGTGCCGCGTTGCAGCAGTTGATTGGCAAATTCGACCAGCAGAATACTATTGTTGACGACCACGCCAATCATCATCAGGGTGCCCATCAACGACTGAATATTGAGTGTCGTGCCGGTCACGAACAGCATGACCAGGACACCGGACAGTCCCAGCGGCACGGCCAGCATGATGATCAGCGGGTCAACGAACGATCGGAACTGAGCCAGCATGACAAGGTAGACGAGAATCGCGGCGACCACGATCCCGATCCCCAGCATCCGCACGCCGGCCTTCATGGTCGAGACGGGTCCGCGGACCGTGATCGACACGCCGGGCTCCTGCGGCAATTTCGCAAGAGCACGTTCCACGTCAGCGGCGACCGAACCAACATCGCGACCTGCCACGTTGACATAAACGTCATTCACTCGGGCGATGTTGTAGTGATCGATTTCGCCGGGAATGTTGATGCGCCGCACCGTCGCGACATTGGAAAGAGGAATGGTAATTGGCCCATCGGCGGTCTGCAGCGACAATGGCATGTTGCGGATCTCGTCCAGCGATTCCATCACATTCGTTTCGTACTGAACGCCCATGAAAAAGTCGATTCCCGTTGCCGGGTCGACCCAGATCGTGGGCGAGAACCCGACACTGGAGCCCAGCGCCGTCAGCACCGTGCGGGCGACCGCTTGCTGGTCCAGACCCAGGTACTTCGCGCGGAGGCGATCGACTTGAATATCGAGCTGCGGGTAATCGAGCGACTGGGCGATCTGAACATCGACGGCACCGGGAATCTCGCGCAAAGCGCGCGCGATCTGCGCGGCGTGCACGCGGCACTTTTCCACGGTTCCAGCTGACACCTGCACGTCAATCGGCACGGGAACACCTTCGTTCAGTGCCATATTCACGATCCCGCCGCTGACAAAGAGAATCTGTTCGCGTGGAAAGTCCTTTTTCAGTTTCGCGCGGAGGCGGTTCACGTACGTCCGCGTCGAAACGGTCCGATTTGCTTGTTTGAGATTCACGATCAGGTACGCGGTATCCGGTCCGGTGTTCGAGCTGAGCACGGTGGAAAAACCGGCACCTTTGCCGAGCGGCATACCGATATTCGAGATGATGGTATCGATTTCCGCCGCCGGAATCACTTGCCGGATCGCGTTCTCCATTCGTGCGATCACCTGCTCCGTCTCCTCGATACGTGTCCCGGGCGCGGTCTTCACGCGCAGCTCGAACGTGCCGGCATCAACTTCGGGGAAGAGTTCCGAACCGATTCTCGGGACCAACAGAATGGAGCCGGCGACCAGAGCGAAGACGACGGCGATGACCAGCCAGCGCAGGCGCAACGCCAGATTAAGCATGCGTCCGTAGAGTCCACGTGGTCGTGCATCAACCTCTTCGTGGCCATCGGCGTTCGCAAGGGTCGCGCGCCGCGCGCGGACAAACCGCGCAGCAAAGGCCGGGACGACGGTCATGCCCACGAAGTAAGATGCGCCGATGGCCATGGTGGCGGCGACCGCCAGCGGCGCGAACAGGTACTTGATCATCCCACTGAGAAAAATAGCCGGAACAAAAACCGCCAACGTGGTAATCGTCCCCGCCAGAACGGGCATCGATACCTCGGCGGCACCGTCGCGTGCCGCGTCGCGCGGCCCCTTGCCCATGCGCAGATGCCGGATCACATTCTCCACGATCACGATCCCAACATCGACCACGGTGCCGACCGCCAACGCGATTCCCCCCAAGGTCATCACGTTGATCGTATTACCCGTGAAATAGAATCCCAACGCGCCGATCAGGATGGAGAGGACGATCACGAGCACGATTGCCAACGTCGGTAAGATCCGCCGCAAGAAGACACCGACCACGACGGTCACCAACAAGGCCCCCAAACCGACTTCGTAGAACAGATTGCGCATCGCATCTCGAATGTAACGCGATTGATCACTCACCAAAGTAATCTCAGCCGCCTCGGGGACATCACCCAGCGCTTTCATTTTCGGGACTTCGGTTTCGATGCCATGCCGAATGCGATCGACCACGGCAATCGTGTTCTCGCCCGGTTCGCGCAGCAACGGACAGTAGACACTGCGTTTGCCATTGACGCGAACAATATTGTATTGGATCGCCGCGTCGTCCTTGGCGTAACCAACGTCGCGGATCAGAATCGGCTTGCCGTCGCGGACGGCGATCGGCACCAGATCGATATCCTCGGTGCTCAAGAGCGTATTGACCGGGTGGATCTGGTACTCGGTATGGCCGATGCGCGCGGTACCACCGGCCAAGACCAGGTTGGACTTTGCCAGCGCCTGGACGACATCGTCGGCACTCAAGCCGACGGCGCGCAATTTCACCGGGTCGACGTAGACCATCATTTGCCGAAACTTGCCGCCAAACGGATGGGGGATCTGCACGCCTTGCAAACCGCCCAAGCGGTTGCGCACCGCGTAGTAGCCGATTTTGTAGAGATCGGTCTCCGTGAGTCCCTTGCCGGAGATGGCGGCCAGAATGACCGGCAGGTTGGCCGGTTCGCTTCGCAGCGTGAACGGAAACTCGATCCCCGGCGGCAAATGATGGATGTCGCTCGCCTCGAGATTGACCACATCGTTCATCGCCCCGTGCGGATCCGTGCCTGGCTGGAAGAAAACCTTGATAATGCTCGCCCCTGGCATCGTCCGCGATTCCTGATGTTCCAGGCCACTCGACAAGGTGAGAATCCGTTCGATGCGGGACGAAACACTCTTTTCCATTTCCAGCGTCGGCAAACCCGGGTACGAGAAAAAACTGACGACAACCGGTTTGCGGAAATCCGGCAAGATGTCGATCGGCATCGATGGGACGACCGCCATTCCCAACAGGCAAAAGCCGACGGCTAGCGCCAGTACCGCATATGGATTACGCAACGCAAACTTGATCAAACCCATGGTGTCTATCGCCCTTCCACCTTGACCTGCTGGCCCGGTTGCAATCGCCCAACCATCGCGTCCACGACGCGCGCCGTTTCGTCGAGCCCTTTGACAATCTCAATCTGTTGGCCGTCATCAAAACCCGTCTGCACGTCGACCACATTGATCTTATCCGCCTTATCGACGACATAGACAAAGCTGTTTC
>CAZSOG010000774.1:0-3523 GCA_964607555.1 uncultured Pirellulaceae bacterium
CATACGAGATTTCTGAATGTGACTGGAGTTCAGACGTGTGCTCTTCCGATCTGAGGGCAGGGAGGAGGGCACGGCCGCTTCGATCTGCTTACACGATGTTACGTTGCAAACAGGCATTACGTTCCAGCACACGGACGGCAGTGGCGGGCGACGCTATATCGTTGAGACGGTGGCATCTGGCCTGGCAACCTTTGACTACGACGGGGACGGCTTGATCGATATCTATTTTGTCAACGGGGCCCCATTGCCCGGCACGCCGAAGCCGAAACGCCCACCGCGCAACCGACTCTACCGCAACATGGGTGCATTCCATTTCGTGGATGTCACGGACCTGGCGGGGGTTGGCAATACGGAATTTGGCCTGGGTGTTGCCGTGGGCGACTACGACAACGATGGGTTTCCAGACATCTACGTAAGTAATTATGGTCCAAACGTGCTGTATCGCAACAACGGCGACGGCACGTTTACCGACATGACGCATGCGGCCGCGGTAACGGCCGATCGGCGCCGCAAAGTAGGGGCGGGCCCCGCCTTCCTGGACATCGACGCGGACGGCATGCTTGATCTGTTCGTCGCCAATTACCTGGAATTCTCGCCCGACATGGATGTTCACCACGAGGTTCAGGGAATTCCAATCTACGCCGGCCCCGAGTGGTATCCGGCGATTGCAAACATGCTGTTTCGCAATCGTGGCGATGGGGCGTTTGTGGATGTGAGCGTGCCGGCCGGCATCGCGCGACATCTCGGCAAGGGCATGGGAATGGTCTGTGCCGACTATGACCTGGACGGCGACACCGATATCTTCGTGAACAACGACGGCGGGCCGGGGAACTTCTTGTTTCGCAACGACGGGACGGGCAAGTTCGAGGAAACTGGGGCTATCAGCGGCACCGGCTATACGGGAACGGGCCTTGTCAATGGCAGCATGGGCGTCGATTGCGGTGATTTTGACAACGACGGCTTGCTCGACTTCTATGTGACGTCTTACCAGAAACAGCAAGCGACATTGTTCCGCAACATGGGTGATGGCCTCTTCGATGATGTAACGCGCAAGACGGGCGCCGGACGCGGGTCGCTTGGCCACGTCACGTGGGGATGCAGCATCACGGATCTGGACAACGACGGCCTGCGGGACATTTTTTTCGCCTGCGGCCATTTGATTGACAATATCAAGTTATTGGACGATACCCAATCGTACGCCTGCAAACC
The DNA here is from genome assembly GCA_964607555.1 of uncultured Pirellulaceae bacterium. Taxonomy (GTDB): domain Bacteria; phylum Planctomycetota; class Planctomycetia; order Pirellulales; family Pirellulaceae; genus JAJSAJ01. The sequence goes on from CAZSOG010000774.1 coordinate 1,210, forward strand.
AGTGCTATTGCACAATGTCGATGGACATCGTTTCCTTAATGTGTCCGAAATAAGCGGCGCTGGCCTGCAAAAACGCGCCGTGGGACGTGGGGCCGCATTCGACGATCTGGACAACGACGGTGATGTCGATATTGTGATCCTCAATTCGCGCGGCGGACCGACGGTCCTGCGAAACGACACCGATAATGACCATCACTGGCTGCAGATTCAGCTGCGTGGAACGCGTTCCAACCGCTCCGCGGTTGGCACGCGCGTCACCGTGCGTGCCGGATCGCTGAAACTGGTCGACGAGGTGCATGCGGGACGGGGTTATCAAAGCCACTTCGGGACGCGGTTATACTTTGGTCTGAACGGGACCCGACAGGTCGACTCCGTGCATGTCGAGTGGCTTGGCGGCGGCGTGAACGATTGGAAACGACTGGGCTCGGACCAGCGTCTTACACTGATTGAGGGAGTGCGGCAAAGTGAGTGAGACAGACCAGCAGGCCAATGATTCCTTGCCGACCGAACCGCGCCAGCGCGCGGCTAACGGCGTCACGGAGCCGGTCGAACATTCTGATCGTCCAGCGGGCCGGGACGCGGCCGGGGGCGCCAGGCACGGCTTTCGACGCGCCGTTTCATGGCACGATTGGTGGATAATTCTCATCGTGGGAGCCCTTGCCTTTGGGGCGAGCTGGGTGGTGATAGCCTACGATGCGAATTCGGTTCCGGCGCGAAAATCCGAGCGTCAGACAGCGCGCTCGAAAGCTCGTGATCTCGAAACCGGGAAGGCGGGAGCGCGCGATCCGCTGGCCGTGCCGCCGAGCTTTCCAATCCAACCGGATTCGCCCTTGCCGGACAGCGCGAAATCACTGCGTGTTGAGACGCGCGCGGTCATCACGCAGCTGGTAACAACATTTCCCGGAAATCCAGACGCCCTGGAAATGAAAGCGCGTCTTCAGAACTGGCTGGGTGAAACGGAAGAAGCAATCGAGACCTGGAAGGCCTGCATCAAAATCGATTCTGCCTATGTCCATGCTTATATCGGCATCGCCACCGCCGCAGCCAAGAAAGATCAGCATGAACTGGCCGTTGCATACGCGCGCCAAGCGCTCGAAAAGTCGCCCAATAGTTTTCAAGCCCGTGCCATCCTCGCCGATTCCTTGATTCAATTGAGCCAACCGAAAGAGGCGGTGGAATTCCTGGAACCCTTCATGCGAAAGGACCCGCGATCACGAGGTTATTTCCTCCTGGGGCAAGCCTATACGGAATTGAAGGATTTTGAAAAAGCGAAAGCGAATTTCCTCGCGGCGATTCAACTATTTCCCGACTATACGCAAGCCTACTACGGCTTGGCACGCGCCGAAGCGCGGCTCGGGGAAAAAGAAAACGCCGACCGAACGATGGAACGGTTCCGCAAACTTGAGTCCCCCGAGCGCCAAGCGAAGAAGATACGCGGTATCGCGGTCAGTGACCTGAACATCATGCGGCAGAACGCGGCCCTTCTCTATACGGACGTGGGCCGCCTCTACTATTCGGACGCACGCTGGCCTTACGCCGCGGAATTGCTCTGGCTTCGCGCGACCGATATGGATGCGCACGACACGGCAAGTCGCCAGTCAATGGCCTGGTTGTGCCGCAATCAGCGGCGGCCGGCCGAGACGATCGAGTGGCTCCGGGAGCTCGCCGCCATCGAATCGGACCAGGCGAGCTACTGGGTCGAGATCGGTCGGCTGTCCGCACAATTGGGACGCGGCGACGAAGCTGCCAGTGCGTTGCGAAAAGCGATTGAATTGCAGCCGGACCAGCCGGCCGCGTACGCGGCGTTGACGGATCTGCTGATCCAGCAAGGCAAGGTTGACAAGGCAACCATCGAGCTCGCACGGAAGGCCGTTCAGCTGGCGCCCACGGCGCGCAACTACGCGATGCTGGCCACCGCCCATAGCCGGATCGGGAACTACGAAACGGCGATCGAGGCGATGCGGCACGCCGTTCGTCTGGCTCCGCAGAACGTTCGCTATCAGGCCGTGTACGAGTCATTGCTGGTCAAACCGCAGAGTGATGGCCCCAGCGCGGAGTGACAGATCCCCAGAAGGCGGGGGGGGCCCGCAACCCACGAGGGAGCACGCCCTTGTTCTGGCCTGTCAAAAACTTCAGAGTATGGAATAAATGGAGGCACTGGATAACTGCGATTTTATTGCGCATTGGTAACGGTTGACCAGCGACCAATGGCATCTGCTAGTGATTTCTTGTGTAACGCCTTCGGCGTAAGGACGTGGTGCGGAACATGGCCCCAGGGTGCGCTCCGCCTTCGGCGGCGCGACCCTGGGCTCTG
>CAZSOG010000775.1:0-3520 GCA_964607555.1 uncultured Pirellulaceae bacterium
GGTTTGCGGCGTAAGGTCTCGGGAAAAACATGCGCGCACGGTGCGCACATGTTACAGCCTAAGAATCTAATCCTCTTCCGGCCTTTGCTGGTGGCGCACACAGCGCAAATGAGGTAACCTTACATGAGACATTCAGCGTCCATGAACCTGGTGAATCGTCACGCAACGTGAGACGTCATGTCGACCAAGATCGGGAGTAAGATTAAGAGTAAGATTAAGAGTAAGAGTGAGCTAACCTGCCGTTCACTGCCTTTGGCCATGAACGGCTACCTATTATCCAGTTCCCGCCTCGTCTGGCTTCCCACTTGATGCCTTGTAATTGATTGACGTGGGTCGGTCGGCCATCTACATTGGGAGGAAGAGGGGCGTCTTACAGCATTGGGATGAATCATGAACACTTCTGAAACTACCGCACGGGGTCGGGGGTTCCGACCGGGTCTCTTAGTTCACGGAGTGGTTGCGTTGTTGCTGGTGGGAGTCGGGGTGCGGATGAGTTGGGCACAAGCCGCGACGAAAGCGAAGAAGATCGAGGATGTCACGTTACACACGCGCGACGGAGTCATTCTCAGATGCACGTACTATGCCACGGAGCCAACGAAACAGACGGTGCCGATCATTCTGCTGCACGACTGGAATGGGAGCCGTGCACAGATGCACATGTTGGCATTGGCATTGCAACGCAAGAAACACGCCGTGATCGTGCCTGACTTGCGTGGTCATGGCCAAAGTACGTATGTCGCTTCGCTCGCGGGCGGCGCCCCCATCAGAATTGATCGCGAGAAGATGAAGAAGATCGCGTTGGAAGCGACCGTATTGGATGTGGAAGCGGTCAAGAAGTTCTTATTGGACAAGAATAACAAAGGTGAGCTGAACATTGAGCAGTTGTGCGTGGTGGGGAGCGGCTTTGGATCGCTCGTGGCACTGAATTGGGCGATGCTTGACTGGAATAAACGGTCGTTGCCGGCGTACAAGATGGGACAAGACGTGAAGGCATTGGTCTTGGTCTCGCCGCTCCAGTCATTTCGCGGCATGACGGCGCGCGCCGCACTGACCCATCCCGTGATACGCAAAGGACTGCCAACCCTGGTCATCGTTGGCCGCAACGACACGCATGCCTATTCCGATGCGAAGCGTGTATTTCGCTATTTCGAGCGATTTCACGGGAAAGAAGCGAAGGACTTGGGATTCATCGATCCCGACACATCGTTGCAGAGTTACAAATTGATCAATGCGCGCGGGTTGGATATTCCCGGCAAGATCACGCAGTTTATCAATTGGATATTCGTGCGTCAGGCGTCCAAATTTCCTTGGCACGACCGAACCAACCCGCTCGATCAGTAAGCGGCGTGTCGCGCGTTTTGAAGCAGCGTACGTGGCAAGGGTTCCAGCGGCGTGCTCACCGCTGTTGACTCCGGCGGGTCCGTACCGGTCGAACCGCCGGCGGACCGTTGCGGAACCTCCCGCCGCGGAATGATGACCGTCACGCCAATCGGGAGCAGCTCGGGCGTTGTCAAGACGCCGCGGTTGGCGCGGAAAATCTCGAGCGCGCGATCGGCACTCCCCAAATACCTTTCTGCAAGCGACGCAAGCGTGTCACCGTCGCGAATCCGATGACGCCGCAGTGGTCGTGGCGCGCGGCGTGCGGATGGCGACACCACGATGACTCCGCTGCCTTGAGTAGACGTATTCCGGGCGCGAAACAGCGGCTGATATTCGTCCGGTAGAGCAGGGGGGTGGTCGACGCGATGCTCGGCCGGCTCGGTGTTGCCAACGTGCTGTTTGGGGGCCGCATCTTCTGCGTCAACTTGTTCAGCACCCAATGTCGGCGCGGCGGCGGGCGTCTGTAACCGCGCAATCACCTTCTGTCCTGGCACCTGCAGCGGCAGGTCCTTGCCAAATTCCAGGTCGTTCCGGACCGGTCCGGTGACCAGATCCTCGCGACCGGGCGCACGACGAAATGGCAACGCGGCGCACACGCCCAACGCGATCACTCCGAAACCAACCAACAGACGTTTTGTATTACTCATTTTGCTCATGCGTTGATTCGGGACCCGGTTGACCTGCGGAAAAATATCCGAACGCGAGCGGCCCGCGATCCACCAGGGGATACGCCCCGCACTCCCGTGGTTCGCTTGAAAACATGAACGCACCGCGCGCAGCCCGAGAATCCAACGCGAAAACGAGACACTTTCACATCATCGAAATCGGCGGGCGCGTCACGGCGGACCGAATGATTCTCGCGTAAAACGCGGAATCGGAGGAGCGGCAGGATGGATCCGCGCGGGTTTAGGGATTATTCCGGCGGCCGGTCCGACAATCGTCAATGGACGTGCGCCGGGGCGTGCCAAAACCATGCCCGAACGCGGCAGCGGAAAACATACGCCGGCAACAGCTCTCGATTTTTTTGGCTTTTCCACTTGACTCTCCCCTTACGGGAGGCTGTATCCTGGACGAAGACCCTGTCCCAAGACTCGGTTTCAAACACGTACGATGGACTTCCAAGTCCGTCGAAGCAGCGGCGAAACGTCCTGCCGAGGCAGTCTTGCGACAGGCTGTAAATCGTGCCGCGCGGCGATCTGTTGTTGTTCGACCAAACCGTGGGAACACATCGATGTTCAGTATTGGCGAGTTTTCCCGGAGTACGGGGCTGACGGTCAAGACGCTCCGTTTTTATCACGACAAGGGGGTCTTGATTCCCGCCTGTGTTGATGAACAGACCGGCTATCGGTTCTACAACGAAAGTCAGGTCGATCTGGCGCGTGTGATTACGCAGTTGCGCCGACTGGAATTCCCGTTGAGCGAGATCCTGGAGATCCTCCGCGATCACGATGATGATGCGGATATTCTTGACGAACTCGCCCGGCGCCGGGATGCGATAACCGACAAGTTGGCGCGCTATCGTGAAATCAAGCGGCAACTGGATCTGATTGTGGCCAAAGAATGGGAGGCGCGAGAAATGATGGCGACTAACGTGCACGAGGTTGTGGAGAAAGAACTGGCGCCGATGCGGATTGCCGGCCTGCGGATGCGTGGCAAGTACCAGGATTGCGGCAAGGGTTTCGCGCGGATCGGCCGGCGTTTTGGACGCCATATTTGCGGCAAGCCGATGTTGTTGATTTATGATACCGAGTACCGAGAAACAGACGCCGATTTCGCGGCATGCATGCCTGTTCGCAAGGGCACGGACGTCGAAGGAATCTCGGTCCACGACCTGCCGGGCGGCCACGCCGTGACGTTGGTGCATGTCGGCCCTTATGAGGAACTCGGCCGTTCGTATGAGAAGCTCCTGGCCTACATTCAGGAACATGGCTATCAGACAACCACGCCCTGCCGGGAGGTCTACATCAAAGGACCCGGCATGATTTTTCGCGGCAACCCGAGGAAATACGTGACCGAGCTCCAGATGCTGGTCGAGACCGAAACATAGCCGAAACACGGAGTCGCCGTTTGGCCCAGTGCAATTCGGCGTAACTGTTCACGGACCAGAAGAAAAAGAACACTAATCGACGCTAATCCTCGC
>CAZSOG010000776.1:0-3508 GCA_964607555.1 uncultured Pirellulaceae bacterium
GGAACGTCTGCAACGCTCAACATCAATCCGGCAGGTCGTAGAAAAGTCGAAGGCATTTCAAGATGCGGTTTTCCGATATTAGCGAGAATGAGCGTCGATTCGTGCTCTTTTTCGTCTGGGTCCGTGAACCGTTACGCTGGCGGGCAACAGGTGCCATTGCCGCGCGAGATGAACCGGCAATCCACGGCCAGGTCGAGGCCGCCTTATCAATCGCACGGACCGGCTCCCCTTGGGGAGGGGCCCCGGTTGGCGTGATTTGCGTTGGATTTCAAATGGCCCGGCGACCATCAGCCGCCTGTTATAGTGGGTGTGCCGGATATTTGGTCGGTGTGAAGTTCCCGGGCCTTCCATTGCCCGCGATCCGATGGTTGGATAGTGTCGAATCACTGAATCATTGAAAAAAACGTGGCTCAGCGGTAGGATGAAGGCAAGGTCCGATTTGGGCTGATGCGGCAGCCGACAATCAGAAGAGCGGTCGAATCACGATGAGTCTCGCGTATTTCAAGCGCTACCGAATGGAAATCTCGTTGACCGGGTGGCTTTTCCCCTGTCCGGCACTCCCCCCCCATTACTGTCTACTGCCGTGGGACGAGGACTTGTTGGAAGCACACAGCGACACGAAATACTTGAGTTTCCAACATGAAATCGATGCGAGTGTGTTTCCTTGTTTGGGCCAGCGAGAGGGCTGCCATCGTTTGATGGCGGAAATCGCCCATCGTGACACGTTCGTACCGGAGGCAACCTGGTTGCTCGGCTACCGCCGGTCACGTGGCGTGCCGCTAAGCTACTGTGGCACGATTCAGGGGATTCGCAGCGATGCGGGACTCGGCGCCGTGCAAAATCTCGGGATCATCCCAGGGCACCGCGGCCACGGACTGGGCACGAGCCTGCTGATGCGGGCCATGCAAGGGTTCCGGTCAGTCGGCTTGCGCCGTGCTTATCTTGAAGTGACCGCGGACAACGAGCGGGCCGTGCGCCTCTATCGCCGGCTGGGATTTCGCAAGACAAAGACCCTCTATAAGGCGGTGGAGGTTGCGTACGCGTAGCTCGCGTACTAATCTCTGGGGATTGTCAACGCGCATTAGCAACCGAGGTTGGACGTGCCATCATCGATTCACACGCATCAATTCGAGAACGGCTTGATCTTACTGGTGGAGCAGATGGATTGGGTGGAATCCGCGGCGTTTTCGCTCTTTCTTCCGGCCGGGTGTGCGCGTGAGCCGGCGGACCGCCTGGGCTTGAGCAATTTTGCGTGCGAGATGGTGCAACGTGGCTGTGGTCCGCGCGATAGTCGCCGCTTCATTAACGATCTTGAGAATCTCGGCGTGGACCATTCGGCATCCGTATCGATCGCCCACACGAGTTTTGGCGGCGCGATGCCCGCCGAAAAACTCGATCAGGCGCTGCCGATCTACGCCGATTTGGTGCAACGGCCCCATTTGCCGGACGATCAGCTCGAAGACGCACGCAACGTCTGCGTTCAGGAGATCCGGGCGTTGGACGACGATCTCCCCCAGCAAGTCATGTTCGCGTTGCGCCGTTGTCGGTACGGCGACCCCTGGGGACGCCACAGCCAGGGCACGCTCGAATCGATTCAAGCGGTTCGGCACGCGGATGTCCACGCCTATCATCAGGCCAACTACCGACCCAACGGCGCTATCTTGAGCGTTGCCGGTAACGTTGATTTCGAGCGCCTCCGCGACCGCATCCACACGCTCTTCGCGCCATGGCGTGCCCGTCCCGAACAGGAGCCACCCGACAACTCGGGAACGGAACGGATGCATCATATCGACCATCCCTCGCATCAGATGCACCTGGGGGTCGGGTATGACAACGTGCCGTATTCCGATCCACGCTATTACGAGGCGCGCGCGGCGGTCGGTGTGTTGAGCGACGGTATGAGCTCGCGTCTGTTCACGGAGGTTCGGGAGAAACGCGGGTTGTGCTACGCGGTCTACGCCGTCTGTCATACGTTGCGCGATCGTGGCAGTGTTTTTTGCTACGCGGGAACCACGACCGATCGTGCCCAGGAGACACTGGATGTCATTGTCGATCAGTTGCGGACGCTCCGCCACGGAATCCGCGACGACGAGTTGGCACGCTTGCAGGCGCGATTGAAGAGCACGCTGGTGATGCAACAAGAATCGAGCGCGGCGCGCAGTGGCTCGATGGCGGCCGATTGGTACTACTTGGGCCGCGTCCAGACGCTGGCCGAAGTCCGGCGCGTTGTCGACGGGCTGAGCAGCGCATCGATCAACGCCTTCCTCGCTGAACATCCGCCGTCGGATTTCACGATGGTCACCCTGGGACAAAGCAAGTTGGAGCGACCCGGTGGAATTCCGTGAACATTGTTTGGATAACGGCCTGGAAGTGATCGCGGAATGCAACCCGAAAGCCTATTCGGTTGCGATCGCTTTCTTCGTGCGGACCGGGTCGCGTGACGAGCGCGACGAGAATTCGGGCGTGAGCCACTTTCTCGAGCACATGGCGTTCAAGGGGACGGCGTCGCGGTCCGCCGCCGATGTCAATCGCGAGTTGGACGAGATCGGCGGCCATGCCAATGCGTTTACGAGCGAAGAGCAGACCGTGTTTTACATCACGGTCTTGCCCGAGTATCAGGAACGGGCCGTCGATCTGTTGACGGACATGATGCGGCCGGCCCTGCGTGCCGACGATTTCGACACGGAGAAACAGGTCATTCTGGAAGAGATTGCAAAGTACGAAGACCAACCGCCGTTTGGTGCCCATGACAAGAGTATGGCGGTTCATTTTCGCAACCACCCGCTGGCGCGCAGTGTGTTGGGAACCCTGCAGAGTGTCGGGCAGCTGACCCCGGAGCAGATGCATGCCTATTTCGCCGAGCGATATTGCCCGAACAATATGACGTTGGCGGTGGCGGGTAATGTTGATTTTGACCATTTCCTCGAGTTGGTCGACGCGCGGTGTGGCCAGTGGTCGCCGGGCGTCGTGCAACGGGTCACGCCGCGGGCGCGCCCGAACACCGATGTGCGTGTTTACCCGAACGATGTCGCGACGCTCCAATACGTAATTCAGACCGCGAATGGGCCGGCGGCCGAGGACAACGATCGCCACGCGGCACGCCTCCTTGGGACCGTCGTCGGCGACGATACCGGTAGCCGGCTGTTTTGGGAACTCGTGGACCCGGGTTTGGCCGAATGTGCCGTGACGTACTCGGCCGAGTATCAGGGGAGTGGGATCTACTCGACCATGCTCTGCTGCGCGCCGGAAGAGACGGCCGAGAACCTGCACCGGATCATGATCGTGCTGCGCGACGTGCAAGATTCCGGCGTGACCGCCGAGGAACTCGAGCAAGCATGTAATAAGATTTGCTCGCACATCGTATTGCAAAGCGAACGCCCGACGAACCGCCTGTTCTCGCTCGGCAACGCCTGGTTGCAACGACACGAGTACCGCACGGTGCGCGAGATGATTGATGCATACCGCGCCGTAACCCGCGCCGATATCGAGCGTCTTCTGCAGAAGTACC
>CAZSOG010000777.1:0-3500 GCA_964607555.1 uncultured Pirellulaceae bacterium
GTTCGGCCCAGGTCGGTAAAGAAGCAGACGCGGCGGTGTTGCAAACGCGGATGCCTGCGTCGGGCACGGGTGAGGATGCGTTCAACCTCCGCGCACGTGGCCAGCAAATCAGCCCCTTCGTCCGTCCGTTGTAGTCGCTCGATCTCGCCGGCGACATCCGCCGAATCGAATGCCGGTTCGCCGATGATAACGCGCGGCGGCTCGGCCATGCAGACGAGCGTGAACGCGTCTCCCTCGTGACTCTCCTCCGCGATGCGTGTGGCCCAAGCCTGCGCGCGCGCAAAGCACGTTTCCTCCGCCGCGCGGAAGTCCATCGAATACGAAGCGTCGATGACCAAGACCGTGTGCGTGGTCCCTGCCATGCGCATCCCGCCGGAAGAATTGGGCAATATCGAAAAGACGGGGTTCGCCAACGCCGCGGCGAGCAGGACAAGAATTGAAAAACGAACCAACAACAAAATGACCTGCTCGATGCGTAACCGCCGCGCGTTGTTGCGAACCGCCACCAACAGGAACTCCATCGCGGCCCACGCCACGTCCTGATACCGGTGCCGGTTCCAGAAATGAAGCAAAACCGGAATGACAGCCGCCACGGCCCAGAGTAACATCCAGGCATTGGTGAACGGCCAGAATCCGATAAGTCCCGTCAAGAGAATCACCTCACTCGATACAATCCACTAGCCGTTGCGTTCTTCCTCAACTGATCTTCTGTACGCGTGCCGACAAGTAGCTTGACAAGGCCTTGTCCAGGGGAATATCCGTCAGCATCTCGTGGTAATCGACGCCGTTCTGGCGGCATCCCAATCGAACCGCCTGCAAGAACTTCCGGAATTCGCCCAGATAGGCGCGCCGCAAGGCGCGCGGGTCCGTGACGACTTCGGGCCACTGCTCGAGTCCGCGGAAGCGCGTCGGCCGCGAAAAAGGAAAGTCCAGCTCCGCTCGATCGAGTACTTGCAACAAAATGACATCATGCCGCCGGTGGCGAAAGTGTCGCAATCCGGTCATCCAAGCACTCACGTCGTCAAACAGATCGCTCAAGATCACCACGACGCCCCGTTTGTTCATGCGTTCGGCAAGTTCATGAAAAATCGGCGCCGCCGCGGTGCGATTCTCCGGAACCGTGGCTTCCAACACATCAAGAATCTGCTGCAAATGGGAAGGGTTGCTGCTCGGTCGCACGCTGGAGCGGATGCCCGTATCAAAGGTGATCAGTCCGACCGAGTCTTGCTGTTGAAGGACGAGCCAAGCCAAGGCCGCGGCCATGGTTCGGGCATACTCGAACTTGGACCAGGCCGACTCCGGTCCACGATACCGCATGCTTTCACTCGCGTCCAGCACGAGGTAACAAATGAGATTCGTCTCGTCTTCGTACTGTTTCAGATAGAATTTATCCGTTCGCCCATAGACCTTCCAATCGACGTAGCGCAAGTCGTCACCTGGCACGTATTCACGGTGCTCGGCGAATTCAATCGAAAAGCCGCGAAATGGGCTGCGATGCAGGCCCGCGACATATCCCTCAACAATATGGCGCGCGCGTAACCGCAGCCCCTTGATTCTAGCTAGCGTTTTCGGATCCAAAGACTTGGGCGTGTGTTTCACCGGCTTCCTCTTCTCCCACGACCGTGGGCACCGCATCCAGCAATCGGACGACAATATCATCCGCCGTCAGACCCTCCGCGTCGGCATTGAAGTTCAGTTTCAGACGATGCCGGAGCACGGGTGGTGCCAAGGCGCGAATATCATCATGGCTGACAAAGTAGCGACCATGCAACACGGCCCGCGCCTTCGCGCCGAGAACCATGTACTGACTGGCCCGCGGCCCGGCCCCCCACATGACATACTCGCGGATGAAATCAGGCGCATCGACGGCGTCGCGACGTGTTCGGCGCGCCAGTCGCAGCGCATAGCGTGCCACGTGATCGGCAATCGGGACGCGGCGAATGGTACGCGTCAAGCCCGTAATCTGCTCGGCACTCAACATCGGCGTGATCCGCACCTCGCGATCCGCCGTCGTCCGTTTCACGATCTCCAGTTCCTCGTCCTCCGTCGGATAGTCCACCCAAACATGCAGCATGAAACGGTCCAGTTGCGCTTCGGGAAGCGGATAGGTCCCCTCCTGCTCGATCGGGTTCTGTGTCGCCAGCACGAAAAACGGTTCCGGCAGCTCGTGTTTCGCGCCGCCGACGGTGACTTGATGTTCCTGCATGGCTTCGAGCAGAGCCGCTTGCGTCTTTGGTGGCGTTCGGTTGATCTCGTCTGCCAACACGACATTGGCAAACACGGGGCCCGGCAGGAATCGATATTCTCGATGTCCCGAGGTCCGGTCCTCCTGAATAACTTCCGTGCCCGTGATATCCGAGGGCATGAGATCGGGCGTGAATTGAATGCGGCGAAAGTCGAGCGAAAGCGCATCGGCCACCGTTCGAATCATCAGCGTCTTGGCAAGTCCGGGCACGCCCACCAGCAGACAGTGCCCGCGCGCGAACATGGCGACCAGCAACTGCTCGATGACCTGCTGCTGTCCCACGATGACCTTGCCGAGCTCATGAGTAATCTGCCGATACGCTTCCTTGAGCGACTCGACTGCCTGAACATCATCCTCTGGAAATGTCATGACTGGCCTACGTTATTCTGCTTGACGTTTCGTTCCCGGCGGTGGCGCCCGCCCCGTCTGATTGAAAGCAATGAGTCGATCCGGAGTCGCAATGAGCAGTACATCGTCATCGATCACGAGGTTCCCGCCACGTGCCCCGATTGCCGCGAGGTCGATTGGCTGCCGCGCCAGTCGTGGTAGACGCTGATCGAATACATAGATCCGGTTTTCAGTCGGCCAGTAAACGTACGGACCGGCCAACAATCCGCGTCCCCGTCCGCGTGGCTCCGGACGACTGAACTCATGCCCCGGACTACCGGCCGCGGGGAAGCGGCCCACGATCTCGCCGTGGCCCATGCCAATCCAATACAACGAGTCACCGCCGGCCAACAGGTTGCCCGCCCCCACTCCCAATAAGTGTATTACATCGGCTGCCTGACCGTCAGGTGTCCTCCACAATACGGACCCGGTCGCGTTATCCAGCGCCAGAATCCGGTCGTGGTCGGCGGGCGCGGCAAGCAACACATCATGGTGTGCCAGACAGGGATTGAGATCCCGTGACACGTAACGGTCGTCCCGATCGGGGTCATCAGGCTCCAATCCACGACGCGGATAACGGCAGATCCACTGGATATGCCCGTCCCGTGCTCGCAGCGCGGCAATGACTCCCATATTACTGTTGTAATACAGAGTCCCCCCACTCAACGTTAACGGACTATGGCTGATCTCGACGCGTGTCTCACTAATACTCGTGGCCCGCGCCACGGCAGTTTGCCAAACTTCGCGGCCGGTTGATATGTCATAGCACATGACGCATACCTGCGAATTCACCGGGTCGCGGCGGCGCGCGCTGATGTAGACGCGTCCCGGATCCGCAATCGGCGCGGCCTCGAACTGCCACCCCTCG